>JASIEN010000018.1 GCA_030045935.1 Candidatus Sulfotelmatobacter sp. | reverse complement strand
GCCACCGTGGCATCCGGGGCCACCCCCGGCCAGATATTGGTGGACATGGATGGCATCGATAGTAACTCGATTATTTTCTCAATGACGCCGGCGACCGTAACATCAGTTTCGCCGTCAAGTGGATCTGGAGGAACTCAGGTCACCGTCAGCGGGTCCGGTTTCGGGGCTAGCCAGGGCAGCGGCTATGTGGTTCTTGGAACTTTGAACGCCGTAGTTACCAGTTGGAGCGACAGTCAGATTGTGGCGACGGTTGCCAGCGGATCTGGCGCCGGTTTTGCCAAGGTCTACCAAAATGGGGTTTGGAGCAATGCGCTTCCGTTCACATCAACACCGCCCACCGCAAACATCACCAGTATTAGTCCATCCAGTGGCGTTCCTGGAACGCAAGTGACCGTGACCGGCACTGGCTTCGGATCATCGCAAGGGGAAAGTGACATCGAATTGGGGAATAAGTGGGCAAGCGTAGTGAGTTGGACCAACACCCAGATCGTGGCAACAGTTGCTGCCGGAGCAGAAGGCGGCTTCGCAATGGTCGAAACCAGCGGTGGCGAGAGCAACGAAGTGCCCTTTTCGATGATCCCGCCCACGGTTACAAGCGTGACGCCCGTGATACTGACGGTAGGCTCCCAGGTCACAATCAACGGTTCTGGATTTGGAGCGACGCAAGGTAGCTATGGGCATGTGTACTTGGGTGCGGAAGCCACGCAGCCTACGATCACGAGCTGGAGCGATAGCCAAATTCTTGCAACAGTGACGAGCGCAACCACGCCCGGAGAAGCGTGGGTCAGTCAAAACGGTGTCAGCAGCAGTATGATGCCGATCACTATGACGCCCGCTACGATCACCGGCGTGACACCGAGTAGCGGTTTGGCAACAGGCACTCAGATCACGCTGAGTGGCTCAGGATTTGGATCGGCAGCCGGTAATTTGTATATCGGGTCAGAAGCTACCCAGCCAACGATTCAGAGTTGGAGTAACACACAGATCGTTGCAACGGTTGCCGCCGGAACGGAGCCCGGAAACATTTGGCTCAAGCAGAACGGAGTGTACAGCAACTCCTTGCCGATCACGTTGGCAGCGCCAGCCATCACAAGTGTAAGTCCTGTTAACGGAGTCGCTGGCACGCAGGTGACCATCAATGGATCAGGTTTTGCACGAGCCAAGGGAGCGGAGGGCTTGTTGTAATTGGGAGTGTAGCTAGCGTAGTGAGTTGGAGTAACACTCAAATCGTTGCGACCGTTGCTTCGAATGCACAATCGGGCCCCGTTTATGTCAAACAGAACACTCTCTACAGCAATTCGGTCGAGTTTGAGGTGGGCACCCTGAACATCTCGAGTATTACGCCGACGAATGGGCTGCCGGGTACACAAGTTACCATTTCGGGCACAGGATTCGGCTCATCGGTGGGGACAAGCAAAGTATGGATCGGAACTGCCTACGCGTCGGTTGTGAGCTGGAGCAGCACACAAATCGTTGCGACGGTTGCATCGGGGTCGTGCACGGGTACTGTTCAAGTTTACGAAGGCGGCTTCTGGAGCAATTCTTTAGGATTCACCGTTAATCCCAGCATCACAAGCCTGTCTCCAAACTCAGGCGCGGTAGGGTCTGCGGTGACGATCGCCGGCACGAACTTCGGCAGCCCTCAAGGTAGCAATACCCTGACATTCAATGGAATTTCAGCAGCAACAATCTCGAATTGGAGTAACACGTCGATCACGGCGAACGTGCCGACTGGCGCCAGTTCGGGCACCGTAGTCGTGACGGTGAACGGGGTTGCCAGTAATGGTGTTAACTTCACGGTCTTGCCGACGCCGAACATCACCGGATTAACCCCATCCGCCAACGCCCCAGGGACATTATTAACAATCAGCGGTACAAATTTTGGAACAACAGCGAACGGGAACTCTGTCTCGTTCAACGGAGTCACGGCGACCAACATCTTGAGTTGGGAATCAGGTTCTATTCTGGTCCAAGTCCCGGCGGGCGCGACGACTGGCAACGTCGCTGTAACAGTAGCGGGCGTATCCAGCAACGGTCTCGGCTTTACAGTGCTGCCTGCGAATTTCGTGGCGACATCGGGCAGCATGAGTTCTGCTCGATATGGACAGACCGCAACTCAATTAACAAGTGGACAGGTTTTGATCGCCGGCGGAATCGGCAGCTCGGGCGTACTCAATGAAGCGGAACTTTACACGCTTTCGAGCCAGACATTCGCAGAGACCGCGAGTTCAATGAACGTCGCTCGCTGGCTGCATACGGCTACGCTACTGAATGACGGCACTGTGCTAATTGCCGGCGGTTCCGATTTTTCGAGCGAGGCGACGCTAAATTCTGCTGAGATTTATGATCCCGTGGCTGGAACCTTCACACTTCTGACGAACACGCTGAACACCGCTCGTGTCGGCCACACTGCCACGCTATTGAGTAACGGCCAAGTGCTCATTGTTGGAGGCTACGATCCCAATACCGGCATCATTTCGGACTCGGAACTCTATGATCCGGTTGCTCAAGTTTTCATCGACCTGGGCAACACCAACACTCCACGTTTTCATCACACGGCAACGTTGCTGCAAAGCGGCCAGGTGTTGATTACGGGTGGCGAGACCGATCCCACACCGGACGGAGCCTACAACACGGCAGAGATCTTCAATCCTCAGACATGGATATTCACACCTCTATCCGTCAACATGATCTCAGCACGCGAAGGTCATGCGGCAACGCTTCTCAACGATGGAACGGTTCTGATCACCGGGGGTGATCT
>JASIEN010000188.1 GCA_030045935.1 Candidatus Sulfotelmatobacter sp. | reverse complement strand
CTGCCGCTTCACGCGCGACTGGATGGTCCGGTCAACGTTCAGCTTCTCGATTTCAACATCGAGCACATCGGCAATGCGAACCAACCGCTCAGAAGGATCGAAAATCTCCAGCAGTTCCTGCTTTTCTTCAATCGAAAGTTGAAGATTCGCAGCGATGATGTCGGTGAGTTTGGCTGGGTCTTCCATGCGTACTGCTGAGATCATCGTCTCGTAATTCAATGCCTGACAGAGCTTCACGTATTGCTCGAACAGCGTGGTGACCCGCTGCATGGCAGTTTCGATCTGCTGGTTCATCTCCAGCGGATAGCGCGCCACACGAACAGAAGCCTGCATGTAACCATCGGTATCGGTCGCCTGCAGCAAGCGGCCGCGCTCGATGCCTTCCACCAGAACTTTGATGTTGCCGTCGGGTAGTTTCAGGCTCTGCACAATGTTGACGATTGTGCCCACCTGATAAATCTCATTGGCTTTGGGTTCGTCGATGGAGGCATCGTGCTGGGTGGCAAGGAAGATTTTCTTATCGGCGGCCAGGGCTTCTTCGAGGGCGCGCACGCTGGACTCGCGGCCCACCACGAACGGGGTCATCATGTAAGGGAAGATGACCACGTCGCGGATGGGCATCATGGGAAGTTTTTTGGTTTCGAATTTTTCCTTAGATGTTGTCACTGGATCTCCCCGGGATGAAGTGCGACGAAACCAGCGTGGTCCAACTGCTTGTTCTTTTATACTGCCACTAGTCTACTACGCCTGCCTGCAGCCGTGGATGGCCGAATTCGGCTATCTTTCTTGCCGACTGCTCCGCTATCCCGCCTTTTCCAGTGCCGCGAGCGAAGCCGTGCGCTTCTCCACCATCTCGCGCGTGACTTCGAATTCTTTTAGTTTCTTTTGGCTTGGCAAATGGAACATCAAGTCCAGCATTAACTCTTCCAGAATCATGCGCAGGCCACGCGCTCCCACCTTGCGGGCCATAGCCTGACGCGCAATCGCGCGCAGAGCCTCATCGCTGAACTTCAGGCGAACATTCTCGAACTCGAACAGCCGCTGATACTGCTTGACAATGGCGTTCTTAGGCCGCGTCAGGATTTCGATCAGCGCAAATTCATCGAGATCTTCCAGCATACCTACCACCGGCAGGCGGCCGACGAATTCAGGGATCAATCCAAACTTGATCAGGTCCTCCGGTTGGATTTCGCTCAGAAGTTCGAAGTTGCGCTTGCGCGGCGCTACGACTTCTTCCTTCTCCGCCTCTTCTCCGCTGCGGAAGCCCAGCGACTTCTTGCCGACTCTGCGGCCAACGATCTTTTCCAGTCCAACAAAGGCGCCGCCGCAAATAAACAGAATGTTCGTCGTATCAACGGGGGTAAATTCCTGGTGGGGATGCTTGCGGCCGCCCTGCGGCGGAACATTGGCGATGGTGCCTTCCAGAATCTTCAGCAAAGCCTGCTGCACGCCTTCGCCGGAAACATCACGCGTGATCGACGGATTCTCGTCTTTGCGGCCGATCTTGTCGATCTCGTCGATATAGATAATGCCCGTCTGGGCGCGGCTCACGTCGCCTTCCGCCGCCTGCAAAAGCTTCAGAATGATATTCTCGACGTCTTCTCCCACGTAGCCCGCTTCGGTGAGTGTGGTGGCGTCGACAATGGCGAAGGGAACATCCAGCATTCGTGCCAGCGTTTGCGCCAGCAACGTCTTACCTGTGCCCGTTGGACCGATCAGCAAGATGTTGGACTTGCTCAGCTCGATGGCGTCGCCGGCGGTCTTCTGGCGATTCATGAAGATGCGCTTGTAGTGGTTGTAAACGGCAACGGCGAGCTTTTTCTTGGTCTGCTCCTGCCCGATGACGTATTCATCCAAGAAAGTTTTGACCTCTTGCGGCTTGGGCAGTTGGTTCGGTGGGCCGGCTGCGGGAGTGGCAGTGCGGTCATCTTCCAGGATCGAGTTGCATACTGCGACGCACTCATCGCAAATGTAGGCGCGCGGATAGTCACTCGGCGACGAGATCAGTTTGGCAACCGCATCCTGCGATTTATGGCAAAACGAACAGCGCAGGATCTCGTCAGTTCCGGACTTGTTCTTCACTCAGCTCTGCTCCTCAAAAATCAACGTTGTCATTCCGAGCATGGAAAGCAATCTGCCTTTCCTTTGCCCGCTCGGGACTCGAGACTAAAGACGCTATCCTACCGCTTTTACGGTCTTATAGATGATATCGTCTATGATTCCGTATTCCTTAGCCTGCTGGGCGTTCATAATGAAGTCGCGCTCTACGTCCTTTTCTACCTTATCCAGCTTCTGGCCACTATGTTTCGAAAGTAACTGATTGGTGATTTCCCGCATTCGGAGGATTTCCCGGGCGTGAATATCGATATCGGTTGCCTGGCCAGACAATCCCCCCATCGACGGCTGATGAATCAAAATACGCGAATTGGGCAGCGCCAGCCGTTTCTTGGCTTCGCCAGCTGCCAATAACAGAGCCGCCATCGACGCCGCCTGGCCCACGCACAGCGTCATTACGTCATTCTTGACGTATTGCATGGTGTCATAGATCGCCATCCCCGCCGTAATCGAGCCGCCCGGCGAGTTGATGTAAAGCTGAATGTCCTTTTCGGGATCTTCCTGAGCCAGGAAAAGCATCTGCGCGATTACCAGATTGGCGATGTTGTCGTCGATTGGCGTGCCGATGAAAATAATGTTGTCGCGCAGCAGCCGGGAATAAATGTCGTAGGCGCGTTCGCCCCGCCCGGTCTGCTCGATGACCATCGGTACCAGCATCATGTGCGGATTATTATTATTCACGTTCACCTGCCACACTCCGCCCCGAGCCAACGGTTAAGTTCTCGGGGAAGGTTGAAAGTGGTCCGCGCCTTTTTCAATTACACATCAGTTACGCGGACTGGTGATAAAGAAAATCGAGGGTCTTCTCGCTGCGGATTCTATTCCGGATTCTATCGAGGCCCCCATCCTCTGTCAATCGCGCCCGGACCGCTTCTGACGTTTGCTTCGACTGCTGCGCCAGCGCTTCCAGCTCGCGATTTAATTCCTCCTCACTCACCTGAATATTTTCTAGATCAGCAATGCGGTCCAGCAACAAACTCGACTTTACATCCTGCAATGCCTGCTCGCGCTGCCCGGCGCGAAGGCGCGGCAGGTCCATTTTTTTCATGTCTTCCATCTTCATGCCCTGTGCCGCCAGCGCGCGCAGGCCGCGCTCGAGGCGCAGATCAATTTGCCGGTCGACTAACGATTCCGGGACCTCAAACTCATGCCGCTTGAGCAGATCGGCAACGATCTTATCTTTTGCCTCGCGCTCGGCGGTGTGCCGTTTTTCCGCGTCGATGTTCTCG
>JASIEN010000187.1 GCA_030045935.1 Candidatus Sulfotelmatobacter sp. | reverse complement strand
AAGGGGTGGGCGGATCATTTCCAGCCTCCGCCTACTCCAATGTTCTCCGGCAAACCTACCCGCACTATCGTCCGTTTCCTTGACTGGCTCGCAGAGCAAGCCTTGCCTGCCGAAAAAATCGCCACGCACCACAAAACCGGCAAGCGCGGCGAGCAAGACGCCTACTTCTATCTTAAGAAACTCGGCTACACAATCGTCGCGCGCAACTTCCGTTCCCCACGCTGCCACGGCGAAATCGATCTCATCGCCTGGGATAAAGACGTCCTCTGCTTCATCGAAGTCAAAACCCGCACCACAAAAGACGTCAAACCGGGCGAAGCCGCTGTCGATCAATACAAACGGCGAATGATTAGAGCGGTCTCACGTGATTACCTTCGCCACTTTCCACCTTCGTGCCAGTGGCGTTTCGACGTGGTCAGCGTATATTATGAGCAGGTTAAAGCCAGCCGGCCGCAGATTGAACTATTTCGGAATTCCTCCCTGACGGCTTAGAATGCGAGATTCATCTATTTTTTATTTTTAATACCGAGGTTTCATCAGTGCCCGAACTACGAAAAGATCCTATTGTTGGCCGATGGGTGATTATTTCAACCGACCGCGCCAAGCGTCCCACAGACTTCGCCCGTGAAAACGTCAAGCTGAAAGGCGGCTTCTGCCCCTTCTGCTACGGCAACGAAAGCAAGACCCCTCCCGAGATTCAGGCCTATCGCCCCGGCTCGAACGGAGGGTCTCCGCAGCGCGATACGCCGGGATGGACCGTTCGCGTTGTCCCCAACAAGTTTCCGGCTCTCGGAATCGAGGGCAATCTGAACCGCCAGGCCGAGGGCATGTTTGATCGAATGAACGGCATCGGTGCTCACGAAGTCATCATCGAAACTCCCGACCACAATGCCAGCCTGGCCACGCTGCCTCCTAAACGAATTGAAGATGTTCTCTGGACCTTTCGCGACCGCATTCTCGATCTGAAGAAAGACCGTCGCTTTAAATACATCCTGCTATTCAAGAACCACGGCGAAGCCGCCGGGGCCTCGCTCGAGCATGCTCACTCGCAGCTCATCGCTCTGCCGATTTTACCGATCAATGTAGCGCAAGAGCTCGAAGGCGCCAAGCAGTACTACCTCTATAAAGAGCGCTGCGTGTTCTGCGACATCATCCGACAGGAAACAGAAAGCGGAACACGCGTCGTCGCCGAGAACGAGAACTTCCTGACCATCGCTCCCTACGCCCCGCGCTTCCCGTTCGAAACCTGGATCCTGCCCAAACAGCACGAGTCGGCGTTCGAAAATTCGTCCTCGCATATGTTCGAGAACCTGGCCAAGGCTCTCAAGACGCTTCTCATCAAGGCCGATCGCGTGCTCGACAACCCGCCGTACAACCTGGTAGTTCACACTTCACCGGCGCAAGACCCTGCAAACGACCACTATCACTGGCATATCGAATTCATGCCTAAGCTGACTAAGACCGCCGGATTCGAGTGGGGCACGGGATTCTACATCAATCCCACCCCACCCGAAGAGGCCGCAAAGTTCCTGCGTGAAGCCAGCGTGGAAGAACCGGTTCCGGTGGCCGTAAGTTAGTTTGTGGATTCCGCAAAAGCTTAGGGGAAAATAGGGCACGGTCATGGCCGTGCCCCTTTTGCAGTTGGACGGAGAGAGAAGTCGGAGGCCCGAGGAGGGATAGTGGGAGCACCTCTTGACCAGCGGCTTCCTGATCAAGCCTAGTCGGACGCCGCCGGCGAGTTGTCACCAAATTGTAAAAGGTTGGTGACTGGTTGTTTTGTTTTGTGTTGCTTGCCGCACGCGACAAGGATTGATATTAGAAACCTTGAAACTGCGAAACCTCTGAAACTTGACTTTGCCTATCCCTGTGTACGCTCCAGAAACTCCTCATGCCACGCCATCTGGATCGCTTCCAGCTTGCCTTCATTGGAAGCCTTGGGGTCGCCCTTGAAATCGGGCAACTCCGTCACGTAACGATGCAGGTCGGTAAAGCGCAGGCTGAGTGGGTCGATTTCAGGATGAGTTTCTGACAGCAGGATGCCGATATCTTCGGCATCGTCCCAATTAAGAAGTTTGGGCATGGAGAACTCCAAATTTCAAGATTTCAAAAGTTTCAGGGGTTTCAAGCTTTCAAGGTCTCGGATGTCGATTTGCGAAGCACCAACGCAGTGGTCGCCCACTTTGAAACTCTTGAAACTTTAGCTCTAATGGCTCTCTTCCGACACGTAATTCCGGTTCCAGGACGGAATCTCAACCACAACTTTTCCCGGCTTCACAATCTGCACCTGGCAACCGAGACGGGAGTTTAACTGCAAATCTGCCGCCATGTCGAGACGGTCGGCTTCGTCATCTTCCATCTCAGAAAGATTTTCCGCGCCTTCTTTCACCCACACGTGGCAGGTGGTACAGGCGCAGTTTCCGCCGCAGGCATGGTCGAGCGGGACACCGTAGTTGAGGGCCACGTCGAGAATCGATTCTTCCTTGCCATGGTCCTGATACGGCAGCTTGCCGTGCTCGAATTGCACGGTCTTGCCTTCTGGCAAAAACGTCACCTGAACCGTGTTTTCGCCCGGAGCCTCTTCCATCATTGTTCCGGCCGATTGCGCTTTCTCGTCTGCCATGAATACTCCTGTTAATTTGCCCCGCCAACACTGACGTGCGCACCCTCAGAATCTTCGAACTGCGCCAGCGTGCCACCGAAATCCTGCTTCTTTGGAGGCATGGGGAACTTCACGCCTTTGCCACGCATTTCCTCGTAAAATTTTGCAATATCCGGAACGTTGAACCCCATCTCAATCGTGCCGGCTTTGTTCTTTTCCCGCGCAGGATGCAATGCCAAGGTCGTTTCGCCGGTGATGAATTCACTCCACTCGGGCGACTGAAACTTGAGTGGCAAACCTAAGGTGTCACGATAGAATTTCACCGCTCGATCCATGTCGGCAACGAATTCGATCACGTAGCTCAACTTCATGGTGCCTCCGAGCACTGCGCGTTCTTGGGTTTCGTCCCCAGCCATTTCTACTTCAGCTTCCTAGTCACCTCAGTCGGTCGTCATCCTTAAGCGAAGGATCTATGCACATACGAACGAGAAGTTGCATAGACCCTTCGGCGCAAAATGCGCGCCTCAGGATAACATCGCAACGGAGCTCACTCGAACTCAGCTTTCGCCACCGGATGCGGCGCCATTGGACCTTCGCCCATGTCGACCTCGTCCATGGTTTTGCCTTTCAGCACGCTTGAAACGGCACTATCCATCATCAGTTCGGCCAGATGCGTTGTAGCTTGGTTTAAAGCTTCGATCGCTTTGCGAATCGCCGCATAGTCGTCTTCGTTCCCGACAGCATTCAGCGCACCTTCTAACTTGGCAATCCTTTTCTTTTCGTCCGTTGTGAGCTTGCCCCACGCCGGACTTTTCTTGCCCTTTTCGAGAGCAGTCAAAATCGTGCCGGCCTCGTTGCGCGCTTCGATGACCTGGCGCTGGCGAAAATCTTCCTCTGCGCTGTCGAAGGAATCGAGAATCATGCTTTCGACCTGCTCGTCAGTGAGTCCGTAGCTCGGCTGTACCTGAATCTCGGCTTCCTTGCCGCTCCGCTGCTCGCGCGCAGAAACGTGCAGAATGCCGTTGGCATCGATCAGAAATTTAACTTCGATGCGCGGCATACCGGCAGCCATCGGCGGAACGCCTTTCAGATCGAAGCGTGCTAGCGAGCGGCAATCTTTCGCCAGTTCGCGCTCGCCTTGCAGCACGTGGATGGCGACATTCGCCTGGCCGTCAACTTGGGTCGTATAAAACTGCGTCGCCGAAGCGGGAATCGTCGAATTGCGCAGAATAACCTTGTCAGTGACTCCACCCGCGACTTCAATACCCAGCGACAGCGGCGTGACATCGAGCAACAGCATGTTTTCGGTTGCAGTCGATCCGCCCGAAAGAATATTGGCCTGCACCGCCGCACCGAGTGCGACGACTTCATCGGGATTCAGGTCAGTGTGCGGTTCTCGATTAAAAAGTTGTTTCACCAAGGCGCGAACTTTGGGAATACGCGTCGAACCACCCACCAGAACAACTTCGTCAATCTGCTCGGGTTTCAGGCCAGCGTCTTTCAACGCCTGCCTGACCGGGCCGATAGTGCGATCGATGATCGGCTGAATCAGTTGTTCAAATTGCTCCCGCGTGATCTCCCGCTGATAGCGCTTGCCCTGCGGCAAATTAATATCGAGCTTGATGGAAGTCTGCGATGAGAGAACGATTTTCGCGTCGATGACAGCTTTGCGGATGGCCTGCACGATTTCGGCATTGCGCCGAACGTCGATTCCGAGATCGCCCTGAATATCATCAAGTGCTATCGTAATCAGCAGGTTGTCGATGTCATCGCCGCCTAGGTGCGTGTCGCCATTGGTCGCGATGACTTCAAAAATGCCGTCATGCAGACGGAGAATCGAAATATCGAACGTTCCGCCACCCAGATCGTAAACCGCAACAATCCCGTTTTGCTTCTTATCGAGGCCATAGGCAAGCGATGCAGCAGTCGGCTCGTTGACCAGGCGCAGCACTTCGAGTCCGGCAATGCGGCCGGCATCTTTCGTAGCCTGGCGCTGGGCGTCGTTGAAATAAGCGGGGACAGTGATGACTGCTTTCGTGACCGGCGCTCCGAAATAACGCTCCGCGTTACGCTTGAGCTGGCGCAGAACCAGCGCCGAAATTTCCGGGGGCGTAAAAGTCTTGCCTCCGAGCTTGATTCGCAAGACCTCGCCCGGCTGGAGATCATCGGCTAGCCGGAACGGAAACAGCTTCAACTCTTCCTGAATGTCTTCAACGCCGCGGCCCATCAGCCGCTTGATCGAATAAACCGCGCGCTCCGGTGTTTCGATCAGAAAGCGCCGCGCGGTATTGCCGATTACCGGCTGATTGTTTTGATCGAGCGCGACAACCGAAGGCACAAGATTCGATCCGTCTTCTCCGGGAATGACGACAGGGCTCTCCCCTTGCATGTACGCCACAAGAGAATTCGTGGTGCCAAGGTCAATACCGACAATGCGATCCGAAGACATTTGGTAATTGCGTAATTCAGTAATTGAGTAATTTGAAAAGTCTTGTGCGGATTTCAAATTGTCTCAATTACTAAATTCCCCAATTTCTCAATCCCCTAAAACCTCGCTCACGTCCCTCACCAGATTCCGGATGTAATTGCGCCGGTTCAGCAGGTCGACCATTTTGTCGCGCACCTGCTTGCGCTCTTCCTGGGAGACAGCTTGGCGAGCGAGCTGCCGATCGATCAGCGCGTCCCATCCCTTCCAATACTTTTTCAGCTCCTCAAGTAGTGCTTCGTGCTTTTCTTCCAATTCCAGCTTCTGTCGCCCGATTTCCTCGATCAGAGCGGGATCGTCTTCTCCCATTTTTTTCTGCGCGCGCAACTCTTCGAGCTGCATGTTCAACTCGAAAACTTCCTCCAGCAGATCGGGAGGAACTACTTGTTTCTTCAACTGCCCAGTCACTCGCGCCTGCTCGGTCGCCGACTTGGACTGCTCTTCGAGTTCGACCCCTTCCAGCTTGAGCAGATATTCCGTCCGCTTGATAGGATCTTTCAGAACTCGGTGCGCGTCATTCAGGCGAGAGCTTTGTTGCAGGCTCCACTCCTGCTCCTGGCTTCCCGCGCGAGCATTCAGATCGGGATGAAGTTTGCGGCTCAGTTCGTAAAAATCTCTGTCGAGCAAAGCGACATCGATATTCAGCTTTCGCGGCAAACCAAAGAAGGTAAAATAGTCCACCGGCGCGGGAGGCTGAACCTTTCCGCAGGCTTCGCAAAAGTGCGAGGCGCGCATCGATCCGCACGACCAGCAGGTCTGAGTTTCCTCAGGTGCGGGCTTCGCGGTGATGCTGGTTAGGGTCATTGCGTTACTTTCATAGTTCCGCACTACAAGCCTGATGTGATCGTGGGACCTCTTCGTGGCAGGCTTTCGCGGGTGAGAGCGCCTGCGCCACACGCATTCAGGCCGAGAACGAAGTGCCGCAGCCGCACGACTTCGTGGCCTGGGGATTCACGAAGACGAATCCCTGCTGCATCAGCGTTTCCTGGTAATCGAGGGTCATGCCGTGCAGATAGATGAACGACTTCGGGTCAACGAACACGCGCACATCGTCAAACTGGAAAATGCGGTCGCGCTCGCGCGCCTGCGTATCGAAACGGATGTTGTAGCTCAACCCTGAACATCCGCCGCCCTGCACGCCCAGGCGCAGACCGCCCTGCTCGGGCGAAATGCCTTCCTTCGCCATGGCCGAGCGGATTTTGCCAATGGCCTTCTCCGTCACGGCGATGCCCTTGGCCGGGGTGGATTGTTCGGTTGCGGTGGTCATAGTCAAAGCTTCGAGCTCTGAGCCGCGAGCTTCAAGCGAGCTAAGGATTTCCAAGAGTGAGCCTGCCCGCAGCTCGAAGCTCGTCGCCCGTAGCTGCCCTACTTCGCCTCCACAGCGACAGGCTTCGTAGTCTCCTGCTTCTTTTTCCAGTCCGCAATCGCCGAGCGGATGGCGTCTTCAGCCAGTACCGAACAATGGATCTTCACTGGAGGGAGCGACAGCTCCTTCACGATGTCCATGTTCTTGATCGTGAGGGCTTCATCCACGGTTTTGCCCTTCACCCACTCGGTGGCCAGCGAGGACGACGCAATTGCCGAGCCGCAGCCAAAAGTTTTGAACTTGGCTTCCTCGATGACGTTCGTGTCGCGGTTCACGCGAATTTGCAGCTTCATCACGTCGCCGCACTCGGGCGCACCCACCAGCCCAGTGCCCACGTCATTGCTCGATTTATCCATCGAGCCAACGTTGCGGGGATTGTTGTAATGATCGATTACCTTGTCGCTGTATGACATTCGCTTCTCCTAGTCCTTAAATTCACCCCAGGTTTTTCAAAATCAAGGTTTCAAAGGTCTCGAAGTTTCCAAGGTTTCCAATCAGGGGGAACCCAAAGATCTTTTTACCTTTGAAACCCGCTTCTATTCTCCCGCCCACTTCACATCCTTCAAATTGATACCTTCCTTCGCCATCTCGTACAGCGGAGAAAGTTCGCGCAGGCGCTCAACCGTCTCAATAACTCGGTCCGCCACATAATCGACTTCGGCTGCGGTATTGAACCGGCCAATGCCGAAGCGAATTGAGCTGTGCGCCAGGTCGTCGCCCGTGCCAAGAGCCTTCAATACATAAGATGGCTCAAGTGTCGCAGAGGTGCATGCCGATCCGCTCGAAACCGCAACATCGTTGATGCCCATCAGCAGAGACTCGCCTTCCACATAAGCAAAGCTGATGTTCAGGTTGCCAGGTAGACGGTGCTCCATTGAGCCGTTGATGTAAACCTCATCCAGCTTGCCCATAATGCGGTCACGCAAGCGCTCACGCAGGCCAGCCAGGCGAACCGATTCGGTCGCCATTTCTTCCTGAGCCAGCGCACAGGCCTTCCCCAGTCCCACAATTCCGGGAACATTCAGAGTTCCCGAGCGCATCCCCCGCTCGTGCCCACCGCCATCGATAATGGCAGAAACCTGCACGCGGGGATTCTTGCGCCGCACGTACAGCGCGCCCACGCCCTTCGGCCCATACATTTTGTGGCCCGAGATCGACATCACGTCAATGTTCAGCTTGTTTACGTCCACGGGGATCTTGCCCACAGCCTGCGTCGCGTCAGTGTGGAAGATGACTCCCCGCTCGCGACAGAGCTTGCCAATTTCGGCAACCGGTTGAAGAACCCCGATCTCGTTGTTGGCGGCCATGATCGTAACGAGGATGGTCTTGTCATCCATGGCGCGCTTGAGGTCGTCAAGATCGATCAGGCCATCCTTCTGCACCGGCATATACGTCACGCGATAGCCGTACTTCTCCAGGCGCTTACAGGTATCGAGGACGGCCTTGTGCTCGGTCACGGCCGTAATAATATGGTTTCCCTTCTCGCGGTACATCTCGGCCACGCCCTTGATGGCCAGATTGTCGCTCTCGGTCGCGCCAGACGTGAAGATGATCTCTTTCGTCGTCGACCCAACCAGTTTGGCAATGCGCTCACGGGCCGTTTCCACGCCTTCTTCGGCGATCCAGCCGAATGAGTGATTGCGGCTGGCTGCGTTGCCGAACTTCTCCATGAAATAAGGCAGGATCTCTTCCAAAACCCGCGGGTCCATCGGCGTGGTCGCGTGGTTATCCATATAAATGGGCAGCTTGACGCCTTCGGGAGCGAGAACGTGCGTAACTGGAAGTTGCTGTGGGGGAACCTTTACATCCGTGCTCATGATTGCTCTCTCCTACCGTTTCTGGAACTTAGTCCAATGTTTATTTGCTTATGCGATGGTCACCAATTCAGAGATCTTTACTTCTGACGCCTGCCCAACTTCAGGCTCTTCGCGCATATGCGATATCTTGATTCGCCTCAATACCGCCTCGATGCTTTCATTTACCTTGCGAAGCGGTTCGCGAATGTTGCAGCGATCGCTCTGGCCACACTCCCCGCGAACCGTTACGCACGAAGTAATAAAGAGCGGTCCATCGATCGCCTGAATCACTTCAAAAGCCGAAATCGTATGCGCCGGCCGCGCAAGCCGGTAGCCGCCGTTGGTACCGTGCTGTGATTGCAACAGCCCAGCCTTGGTCAGCTTCTGAAGAATCTTGGCCAGGGCCTCGGGCGGAATGCCAAACGAATCGGCTACATCTTTCGCGCTCGCGGTCCCTTCCGCCGGATGGTCGGCAAGATGCTTCATCGCCATCAGCGCGTAGTCAGCCTTCTTGGTTAGCTTCAACATTCGATTTGCGCTAAACTCGGCCGCAGCCGAAATCCGACCTTTTTCGTCGTAATTTATTGTACTTCGGTTACGAGAGATCGCGCAAG
>JASIEN010000186.1 GCA_030045935.1 Candidatus Sulfotelmatobacter sp. | reverse complement strand
CTTGACCCGGTGCATCCACCACTGGCCCGCATCGCCATCGGGCTTCCGCTTTATCTCGCAGGAGAAAGATTTCCCAGACTCCCTGTGCTTGATCATCCGGTTACGTACACAGATGTAGGAAACGCGATTCTCTATCGCGGTGATACTGGCTTGACTCACTATGTACGTACGCTGAGGCTGGCTCGGCTCGGAGTGTTTCCGTTTTTTCTCCTTGGCACGGCGATCGTTTTTCTCTGGGCAAGACAAGAATATGGCGAGTTTCCTGCTGTAGTAGCGGCTGCGCTCTTCACCACTACTCCGACGATCCTGGCATTTTCAAGTATTGCCTATACCGACATCGTCGCCGCGTCCACGCAAACGGTAGCCATACTTGTCTTTGTCCGCTGGCTCGACAAGCCTGCGTGGCGCTCCACCCTGTGGATGGGACTGGCCGCAGGCCTGGCGCTGTCGGCCAAAGCTACGACGGTTATTTTTTTCCCGGCCGCTGCCGCTGCCATCCTTTTGGCGAAATGGTTCACCACTCGAGCGGGCCTACAAGTCTCTCCAATGATCGCCATGCGGCAAATCGCGTTGGCGTGCGCAATCGCCTGCCTAACCGTTTGGGCGACTTATGGTTTTGCTGTGCAGCACGTGCAAAAGGGCATGGGTTTTTCCGCAGAGAACATTCCAACGTTCCAGCATTTCCCAGCGCCGTTCGCCAAACTGGGACGGCAACTTGTTTTATCCGATCCCCTCATACCTGCTCCGGCTCTGCTGCACGGGGCCGCGCAGGCTTGGGAATTGAATAAGGTTCAATCGGATACTTATTTGCTCGGGAAAATCAGAAACGGTGGCTGGTGGTATTTCTTCATCGTCTGTGTGGTTGTGAAGGCGCCGATTCCGGTTCTAATCCTTTCCGTGCTGGGCGTCCTTTCCGCGTACTCTTTCGCCCCCGCGGAGCGTTGGAGAGCGCTGGCTCCGGCTGTGGCAGCAGCGGCAGTGCTGCTCGTTACCCTGCCGGTGAAATACCAGGCCGGGACACGGCATGTGCTGATCGTGTTTCCTCTGTTGTGTGTCGTGGCGGGTCGCGGCGCAGCATATCTGTGGCGGGGGGCGCACAGAGCGACAACCCAGAGCTCCGCAAGTAAAAGGTCGGCTCAACTAGCGCTACGCTTCACACTCATCGCCTTGCTAGCTTGGCAAGCTGTCTCCACTCTCCGCGCAGGCGGCGATTTTCTGTCTTACTTCAACGAGTTTGCCGGAAAAGATCCGGGCAAGGTTCTTCAAACTGGCTGTGATCTGGACTGCGGGCAGGATCTTTTTCGCCTGGCTCATGAGTTCGAATCGCGACATGTGACCCATGCTGCGATTGCCGTGTGGACGAGCTCAATCCCCGAACGAATGGGGCTGGCGCAATTTGAAGTGCCGCCTCCATATGGCCCGGTTTCCGGATGGTTTGCGGTCAGCGAAAGGGCCCTGTGCTGCGGCGCCGTTTTTCACGAGTCATATCCTGCGGGAGCATTCGACTGGCTGAAGGCATACCAGCCGGTTGCTTATGTTGGGAGAACAATTCGACTGTATCGAATCCCAGAGAACGTCGATGCTGCCAATCGTCAGCCTCCAGCGCCGGTTCACGAGCGTTAGAAGTATTGATATTTATGTCCGCGCCGGAGCATGGGCTTTTCGAAATAGCGCCAAGACAGCATGGCGAGACATAATGTGAGCGCAACTGCTGAAAACGCCCCGATAAGATACGAAGCTTCCGGATGTGCGGGGAGCAGAGCGGACGTAATACGTCGCCCAGTTTTAATCAACGGGTAGTGCAGCAGGTAGGTACAGTATGCAAGGGTGCCAAGCTGCATAAGCCAAGGTCTGCACAGGGCGTCATGCCATTTGCCCGAGGAGCGGCTCACCGTAATCAGCAGGCAACAGGTGTAGAAGAGCCCGAGAAGCGAGTATCCCCAGACCGTCATGGGCTGCGAGAACTGACCAAAATCCTTGTAGGCGAGGAAGGCTACACCTGCGAAAAGAACTCCCGTGACTGCCCACAGCCGATTCTGCCGTGAAGTGAGTTGATTCCAGAATTTCGGCTGACGCACCAAATAGGCGCTGAGAACGCCCAGGCACAAATCATCCGCACGGCATGGCATTAGCACATAAGAAGCAAAATCGCCATGTCGTAACGCGTGGCGGAGGAGAAGTCTCAGGAAAGGCACAAGGGCAATTGTCAGAAGCAGCGCAATCACCAGCCTCGAACCGCGTATCAACCGCACGAGTAACGGTGTCACCAGATAGAACTGCTCTTCGACAGCAAGTGACCACGTCACGGCCAGGCCCGGGGCCCCGTACCAGCCGTGTTGCACCATGAAGAAGGTTTGCGTAAAGGTCAGGTATGAATACCAGGGAAACGTCAGCGCCGATGTATCCCCGGCCGTTCCGGGAAGCATGTGAAACGGTGAATGCCGAAACAAAAAAATACCGGCAACTAAGAAGTAAAGCGGAAGAATACGGTATGCACGCCTGGCGTAGAAGGTCGTATAGTAACAGGGGGAAGAACGAGCATCAAGCAGAATGCCGCCGATTAAGAATCCGGAAAGAACGAAAAATAAATCGACGCCGCTCCAAGTGATATGTCCAAGTGCCAGCAGACGATTGAACAGCGGTGAACTCGTTTCCAACCCAAAGACGCTGTGGCACAGCAATACAAGCAGAATCGCGACTCCACGCAATCCGTCGAGTGCGGGGATGCGGTTTGACCAATCTGGGGTTATATGTGGACGCGCAGCCGAATACGCAAGCTTAAGCGACGGTGTCGGTGCGGCGGCGGTAGTGGCCAAGCGGATTGATCCTAACTGGTTACGACAATTTCTCCTGAAATTACAAAGGCAGTGAACAGCAGAATCAGGTTCCTTGCTCGCACCGCCTGAAGTCGTTGGTTGCTTTCACGGGTGTGCGGCCACAATCGCCAATCCCGTCGCCGCACTGATGGCTGCATCGAAACTCCTTCCTGCTGCGACCCGTGCGCCGCTCAGCGGAACAAACAGAATGTCGTCGGCTTGCAGTGTGACGTCTGGAGCCTTCGCCTCCAGCATTTTCTTCAACGGCACCTTCGTCTCGGTCATTCCGTTCGGACCCTTGCGAATGATGCACGTGCCCCCCATTTTCGCCGTGTGAGTTGTACCCCCGGCCAACGCCAAGGCTTGCAGCACAGTGAGAGTGCCGTTGTCGATGAGCAATCCGGTAGGGCGACCCACCTCGCCCACCACGTACACGACTGGCGCGCGCGGAACCGTGATCGTGTCTCCCGGTCTGATCTCGATGTTGTCCTTCAGGTCGGTGGACAGATCGCGCGGCAGGTTCACAGTGATAGTTGACGAAGAGTCATGTTGCCGGACAATGCTCACTTTTCGCCCCGCTGACTGTGTGAAACCACCTGCGGCGGAAATCATGTCATAGAGGCGGCGGTCGCCCAGCGCGGGATAAATTCCCGGCCGCGCAACTTCCCCGAGAATTGTCACCCCTTGCGAAGCCGATTCATCGAGGAAGATTGTGACATGCGCGTTGCGAACGTAACCTCCATCCTGCAGGCGCCTTTCGATTACGTTCTGCGCTTCTTCCAACGTGAGATCGGCGACATGCACGTAGTCGACGAGCGGCAGATACACGTCTCCCGAGTTGCTGACCCTTGCTTTGCTGCTCAGTTCGGGCACGTTATAGACCGAGATCTCCAATAAGTCGCCCGCGCCCAAGTGTAGCGTAGGAGAACTTTCTGCTGTAGCGGGAGTCGTTGTCACAGTCGCAGCCGGCGATGTTGCTGCCTGCCCACTGTTCTGCGAGCTCAGTGCCGCCTGCGAAATGGATTCGGCTGCGGGCAGCGTCGACACGTTAGATTCCGTAGCTGCCGGCGGCGAAGTTTGCTGAGCCCACACGGAAGCGGAAACAGATACCCAGATCAGAAACGATACCAGAACGATTCGACTGCAGACACGACCCAATCTGCGAAACTTCATTCACAAACCTCAGTTGTAGGAAGAATTGCTGGCAAGTTTAGCACGCGCCTCAAATCGTGCTTGAGGATATCCGCACCTATTCAGCGTCGAGCCGCGAGCTGCAAGCACGAGAATATAGCCTTTGTGAAGCTCGGAGCTTGAGGCTCGCGGCAGCGTTGTTTTTCCACAGATTTTTTTAGACGGGGCAATTGAAACCGAAACGTTCCACTGATACATTCGCAGCAACCCTCAAAGATTAAGCGCTGCAGGAACAGGCGAACCCAGGAACACACTCCCCGGCAGCAGTGTGTTGCTGAATACTCTTAGTGTCGAGCTAAGGATGCGACGCGCTATTGGGCTGAGGGGGAATTGTTGACGCAGGTCTTGTTCGCGATTTTTTTCCTGTCGCTGGTGTTCGCGCTCGTTTTGACTCGTTATGTGCGTGATTTTGCCTCGCGGCGCGGCTGGCTCGCACCGCCGTCAAATGAGCGCCATCTACATTCCAGCCCTTTGCCCCGCCTGGGCGGAGTAGCAATCTTTCTTTCCTTTTCGTTCAGCATGATTGCTGTGGGGTTCTTTACTCTGTTGAATCCCCGCCTGCACGCTGCCTTTTCGTTCACGCCATTGTTGACGATCCTGGGTCCGGCGGCACTGGTTTTTTTGCTGGGAGTTTACGACGATCTTCACGGCGCTGGCCCTTATCTGAAGTTCGCGGTGCAGGGGCTAGCTGCAACCATGCTGTTCGCCAGCGGCCTGCGGATTGAAAATATCCCCGTACTCTTTGGCTCACACAGGCTTCCGTGGTTTGTAGGACTGCCATTCACGATCCTTTGGGTCCTCGCCATCACCAACGCCTTTAACCTGATCGATGGTCTCGATGGCCTGGCGGCCGGCTCAGCGCTGTTTTCTACGCTGGTTGCATTCGTAGTCGCGCTGTTGAACGGATACCCGCTGGTCACGTTGATGACCATCGCGCTTGCCGGCGCGATTCTCGGTTTTCTGCGCTACAACTTCAATCCGGCAACAATTTTCCTCGGCGATTCAGGAAGTCTCTTCATCGGATTCCTGCTGAGCGCGCTGGCGCTTTCGGGCGCGCAAAAGTCGCCAACCATCGTTGCGGTTGCCATTCCCGTTGTTTCATTTGGGCTGCCGATTCTCGAAACATCGCTTTCCATCCTGCGGCGATTTATCAGCGGACGGCCGGTCTTTACCGCCGACCGCGAACACATTCATCACAAATTGCTCCAGCACGGACTCAGCCATCGCCAGGTGGTGATCGTGTTGTATGCAGTGTCGGCAGTGTTTGCGCTGCTCAGTCTGTTCCTGCTTTGGCCGACCGGCAGTTCGCTGGGTCTGGTTCTGGCCGTGGTGGGAATTGGCATCTGGATCGGCGTGCAGCGCCTTGGCTATCTCGAACTGGGCGAACTAGGGCGTGTGGCACAGCGCACGCTTGAACAGCGGCAGATTGTCATCAACAATCTGGCGATTCGCCGCGCCACCGAGGAGCTCAAAGTGGCTCGGGA
>JASIEN010000185.1 GCA_030045935.1 Candidatus Sulfotelmatobacter sp. | reverse complement strand
CTTCAACCGGAACGGTAAAGATGTCGATTGCGTTGTAGTTTTCTACCGACTGGGCGATCTGGCGGAGATACGCCGTTACCCGTTGGGCGTGAAATTTGCCGACAAAAACTTCCGAGAAACATACTTCGGGAGATGAACCGCCGGTACCTCCGCCCGGCCACGAAGCGGGATAGTGAACGGCAAAGGCGGCTTCGTCGAGGTCGCGCTCGAATTGGAAACCTGTCTGCTGGATAAAGCGCTCATATTCGGGATCGTGGCTTACGGTAGGCAGTTCGTGTCCAGCGGTGGCGCGGCGTACTGTTTTCAGATCGAAGTAAAAGAAAGCGTCAGCACCAGGCAGCAGGCGGGCTGGCTCCGGAGGAGCGTGTTTGCGGAGTTGAACGGCGAGGGTCACCGCGGCCGCGATGACTACGACCGCCAAGAGAATAGGAAAGGTGCGCCGAATCCGCATGGGATGCGATCAGGGTTGAATGATAACACTCGGGATAGAACCGCGGCGCGATGGTGGTTCCTCCGGTGAGTTCTGAACTAGCGGCTACTTTGCCATTCGAACCGAGCGACGAATCCAGGTGTTTGCTGCCAGGCGCAGGAAGCTACACCGTCACTTCGTTTTGCCATAACAAGAGCAACAATGAAGGAGCCCGCAGGTTGTTGCATGCGCATTTGGCGCTATGGTACCTTCTATATTCGTCCCGGACATCTGGAAGGGATATGGGGTATACTTGTGCCCGTAGGGTACTTGTGCCCCGCACGCTGGCGTAGCTCAGCTGGTAGAGCATCTGATTTGTAATCAGAGGGTCGTAGGTTCAAATCCTATCGCCAGCTCCAGATTGAGCCGTTCAGCGGGCGTGAGCTGAGCGGCAGCGAAGCGGGAGTCCGCTGGCGAAATCCCGAGCGTTTTGGCGAGGGATCTCAGGCCGGGACCCCGAACGTTATCGAGCAGTAGCGGCGCAACAGGTTTTTCCAAAGCACTCCATTCGAAACGATTCCGGCGTGCAGTGATTCTCGCGATATCCGTAAGCGCGATTCTTGGTTTTCCCTGGTTGGCTGAAAACTCTGACGGGCAAACGCCGAAGTAGAAGTGTGCTGCGCCGTTTTTGTTCGGGTGTTTTTGAAGTTCCGTTTTGATTGTCTGCTGGATGAGTGCGGCGGCTGCGTCACCCAGCAGTTGTGCACAGGTGGGTGAGTGGTTAAAGCCGACAGACTGTAAATCTGTTCCTCCTAGCGAGGTACGGAGGTTCGAATCCTCCCCTGTGCACCAGGATTGATATGAGTCGTTTGAGAATGGCGCTAGTGGCGTACGTGATTTTGGGGGCGCTGGCGTACACGACTCTGACGGACCAGAAGATTCGCGCGGCGACACTGCTGATCCTGGCGCTGTTCGCAGTGAAGACGTGGGTGCGGCGGAGGGATGTGCTGCATCTGGGTGGCGAGAGCGAAGTAGACGCGGCTCCAGAGTTGCATAGATCCTTCGGCGCAGAGAACGCGCCGAAGGATGACAAGAAAATAGAAGTGGGAGTGGAAGGGCCGATGTAGCTCAGTTGGTAGAGCACTCCCTTGGTAAGGGAGAGGTCACCAGTTCAATCCTGGTCATCGGCTCCATTGATTTAGGCTGGTGCCATCATGCATTCCTTGATGGTTTTGAAGTTCATGTGGCTGGCGGTGGTTGTTTTTTATTGCGCCCTAGCGGCTTTCGCAGACCGACGGCTGCGTGGAGCAGCCCGGAAGCGCAACAAGCATATTTTATGGGCGATGGCGGTTCTAATCGCGGTCCGGATTTGGACTGGCCACAAATTTGGCGGCCTGGCTTTCTTGTTTGGAGGGATCTTCGTCGGGGCCGCGGCAGGGGTTGCCGCACTGATCGTGGCCACGATGCTGGTGTCTCGGGAGCCGGGGGATGAGGCCGGGGTAGCGGAGGGCAAGGAGCGAATCCAATCGCTGAAACTGAACTGAGATCTGAAGGCTGACGGCTGAAAGCTGACAGCTGGTTTACGGGCGGGAGTAACTCAGTGGTAGAGTCACAGCCTTCCAAGCTGTTGGTCGCGGGTTCGATTCCCGTCTCCCGCTCCAGAATTTGGAAGCGAGCCAGACGCGCGATTTGCGCATCGCGGCTTTTCTTATTTGAAGCTTCGCGATGCTTAGCGCGGCTCGCCTAGGTCCTTCGCGAGACAAAAAGCGTCTCGCTCGGGATGACAACAACATGGAAATGGCATTCGAGCAGGCTGCAATCAAGGTTGCCAAGCCGGAAGAGTTCACGAAACTGCATAGCGCGGTCGAGCAGGCGTTCCGGCCGGAGAAGGTAGACCGGTTTTTTAAGCAGCTGGATCGGAGAGGACTCCGGGTACGCGACTTCGACGCGGTGCTGGCGTCACGGGCGTTCGAAGATGTGGTAGGACAGGACAATTTCGGTGCGAGCGCCTGGCAGTTATATCAGGCGCTGCCGCTTTCGGACCAGGCGCAAACGCGCGAATTTTATTTATCGAAATTGGAGAACGTAGAACTGGGCCTGAGACACAAGTTTAAGAAGCTGTATCAGTATTACTGAAATTCGGCGCGGGCGGGACGCCCGCGCGACAGCCGGTCAGAGGCCGGCGCTACGAGGAAGAGAAATGGCAAAAGAGAAATTTGACAGAACTAAGCCGCACTGCAACGTGGGGACCATCGGTCACATTGACCATGGCAAGACCACGCTGACGGCGGCTATCACGAAGGTGTTGCAGAAGCACAATCCCAAGGTGGTGTTCCGGTCGTTTGATTCGATCGATAATGCGCCGGAAGAGAAGGCGCGCGGCATTACCATCGCGACGGCGCACGTCGAGTATGAGACGGCGAACCGGCACTACGCGCACGTGGATTGCCCGGGCCACGCCGACTACATCAAGAACATGATTACGGGCGCGGCGCAGATGGATGGCGCGATCCTGGTGGTGGCAGCGACGGATGGTCCGATGCCGCAGACCCGGGAGCACGTGCTGCTAGCTCGTCAGGTCGGCGTGCCGTATATTGTGGTGGCGCTGAACAAATGCGATGCGGTGGATGATCCGGAGTTGCTCGAT
>JASIEN010000184.1 GCA_030045935.1 Candidatus Sulfotelmatobacter sp. | reverse complement strand
AGGAGCAGTGCTCGCTCCACATGACGCTGAAGATGCCGAGCTCGGTCATGGTCGGCTCGCGTCCGCCCAGCAACTGTTTGACCTTTTCGTATTCTTCGGGGGTGAGGCCGTGCTGGCGAACGATTTCCGGCGAGATTGCTGGGGATGTAAACGTAGCCATCGGGAAGTTCTATTGTCGCATTTCAGGCCGCGGCTGGATAGGCTTCTGTTTGAGATTTCTTGTCTGATTTTCGCTCTCGCCTGTGCGCTCCAGATTTAACGGCGAGTTTGCGAGCACCTCTGTAAGATCACGCCTCAACCCGATACTCGCTCTTCACCAGCCCGCTCGGATAGGCCTGCGTGCCGACGTGATGCAATCGAATGTCGCGCGGCAGAGCGCCGAATAAGGGAACACCTTCTCCAATCAGCACAGGAACCCGCGTTATGACGAGCCGCTGTATCAGGCCTGCGCGAAGGAAATTTTGAATCGTAATTCCTCCGTCGATATAGGCGTGCCGCGCGCCGCTCGCCTCTAGCCTGGCAACAATTTCCGCCGGAGACCCCGACATTTGCTCGACAACTCCCTCGCGCACTCCTGAAAAATCCAGCGGACCGCTACTAAGCACCACCACTCGCTTCTTTCCATACGGCCAATCTGGATAAGCCAGCACCGTCTCGAAGGTTTTGCGGCCGATGACAATCGTATCGACGCTGGCGATGAACTCGTCGTAGCCGTGCGGTTCTCCCCCGCCCTCGGGAAGGAAGTCGAGATCGCCGTTACACCGCGCAATAAAGCCGTCGACGCTGGTACCAATAAAAACAGAGGCCATCATGGAAGTGCTCACTTTCAATTCTGAGTTCTGGTCAATTTGCCCCGGCGAAAACGATAAAAGCTGGAAGCAATTCCGGCAAGTTAGATTTCGTCATCGAAGTGAGCAGGAGCCGATACCTCCACGCTGCAGATCATTTCCGGTAATATGCGGTCCAGATGAAATCCATCGTGGTAGGAACGGCTGGTCACATCGATCACGGCAAAACCGCACTGGTAAAGGCGCTGACCGGGATCGATGCCGACCGGCTGGAAGAAGAAAAACGGCGCGGCATCACAATCGATCTGGGTTTCGCGCACATGGAATTGCAGGCGCCGAATGGCGAAGCGTTACGCTTAGGTTTTGTTGACGTGCCCGGGCACGAGCGCTTCGTGCGCAACATGCTGGCGGGCGTGAGCGGAATCGATCTTGTTCTGCTGGTCATCGCCGCCGACGAAGCAATCATGCCACAAACGCGCGAGCACTTTGACATTCTGCAATTGCTTGGTGTGCAACGTGGAATTACGGTACTGACTAAGTCGGACGCGGTCGAAGCAGAAACGCTCGACGTGGTTCGCCTGGAAGCGGAAGATTTTCTGCGCGGAACATTCCTGGCCGAACCGGCTCCGGTCATCGCTGTGAGTTCCTTGACTGGAGCCGGGCTGGATGAGTTGAAGCGCGCCATAGTCGATGTGGCAATGAAGTCCCAGCCACGTGATACTCGCGCAATCACCCGGTTCCCAATCGACCGCGTGTTCACGATGAAAGGCTTCGGCACTGTGGTCACCGGCACGCTTATCGCAGGCACGATTCGCCATGAACAAGAGTTCGAAGTCCTTCCGGCCGGGCGCCGTGTACGGGTCCGCGGCATTCAAGTACATGGCAAGATGGCTGAACAGGCTGTGGCTGGTCAGCGCACAGCGCTGAATTTGTCTGGGGTGAGCACAGAGGATTTGTCACGCGGCATGATGTTGGTGCCACCCGCGATCTTCAAGCCCGCGCGTCGGCTAGATGTGCAACTAAGGCTATTACGTTCCGCGCCCCATCCGCTGAAGAACCGCTCCCGCGTGCATTTCCATGCGCACAGCATGGAAGCCGTCGCCGAAGTCATGCTGCACGGAAACAACCAAGATCTCGTTTCTGTGCAGTCGCGAGCAATCGCTGATTCAGCACCGGCAAAACAGCCGGGACTCTTCGCTGGCCAGGAGAGTTTTGCACGACTCAAGCTTGCTCAACCCGCCCTGCTTTTGCCGGGAGACCGATTCATCATCCGGCAGTTCTCGCCAGTCGTGACGATTGGCGGCGGGGTCGTGCTGGACGTGGCGCCGATACCGCGAATGAAGAATTTGGATCGCTTTCTGCAAACTCTGGCTGGCGAGAATCAAGAAGATATCCTCATCGCGCGAATAGCGCGGCGGCAGCATGAAGGAATCACCATGGCTCAGCTTGTGGCCGAAACGGGCTGGACGCACGACGAGATAGAGAAACATCTGGCACAGCCGCTAAGAGAAAGAAAACTGGTTCGCGTGGGCGCAATTTTTCTGCATGCATCAGTGCTCATGGAGCTGCAATCGCGGATTACAGCCTTGCTTGCGGAATTCCACGTGAAAAATCCACTGGTCGAGGGTATCAATAAACAAGAATTACGGGTCCAGGCGGAAATGAGTTCCGCGCCGTTCGAGGCCGTTGCCGAGACCCTGTTACGCGAGAAAAAGATCGAAGTTGTCGGCGAACTTCTGCGGCTGTCTGGCCGCGGCGTGGTGATGAAGGACGAAGAAGCGGAATCCAAGAAACGGATCGAAGCCGCCTTTGCGCTGGCAGGATTGCAGGTTCCTGCGCTAACCGAAGTCCTTGCCGGGCTGAAGATCGATCGGTCCCGGGCACAAAAGATTGTGACTTTGCTGCTGCGTGATCGCGTGCTGATCAAAGTCTCTGACGATCTGATCTTTCATCGCACCGCACTCGAGAATCTGCGCCGCCAGGTGCTTGCCTATAAAACGAGGTCCTCGAAAATCGATGTTCCCGCATTCAAAGAACTCACGGGAGTGACCCGCAAGTATGCCATCCCTCTGCTCGAATATCTTGACCGGGAGCGGGTCACTCGCCGCCTGGGAGACGCCAGGGAAATTCTCTGATCGCGGATAGTCGTGGTCGCGGAACTGCTTCATTTTTGGCGCTCTTCGCGAGCGGGAAATGGCGCTTCTTGGCGCATTACCGCCTCGGCGCCCTGTGATAGCGTGAAATCCAAGGGCACAAATCAGAAGCAGTCGAAATTTAACACGTCAACTCATGACTCGGATTTACGGCTGGCAACGCTTCTACGAAGAGGCGATTCTGGAAACCAATCGGGCTGCGCTTTTGGAACGAATTCAGACGGCGGAAGCCGCCATTGACGCGCGCATCGCCCAGCTTCATTCAGACCATCAGCACAACGCAGATGAGCGCCAGGCCATTGAGGACGCGCTGGCCGGTCTGAGGTTATTGCATCAGGAAACGGTCACGCAACATCCTTAACCGCCAATAGATGCACGGCGCTGATGAGATCTGCCAGCGATTTGTCTTTTGCAATCACTCTGCGCACTCCAGCGGCTAGAGCTTCCTCCTCTAGATGGTGCGTGATAAATGACGTAAACAGCACCATGGGAACGGTGGGCATGACTTTGCTCAACACGCGTGCCGCTTCCAGTCCATTCATCACAGGCATGGAGAGATCGAGCACAATGAAGTTTGGCTTGATCTGCTGAGCCTTTTCAATCCCCTCTCTGCCGTCGCCGGCCTCGCCGCAAACCTGCCATCCTGGCACAGATTCCAGACATTTCCGCAGAACCGTTCGAATCATCGGACTGTCGTCGATAATTAGAATTCGTGTAGGCATCAGCGCATGTCATAACTCACAGACGAGCGGTAAATATTTGTTAAGCGCATCACAACATGGGACAAACAGTGCGTCAATCGGATGAATGCCGGGGGGAAGGGCAGGGTAAAACACTGCCAGAAATCGGTGCAGGACTCTATGTGAGCAAGGATTCTTATTAAGGGATTCGCCCTAGGGGTATGAGTTTCTCACCCGAGTCCTATGCGCCTATCTGTTCGACTGCATCCCTTAGAATTTCGCCACAGTTAACTCATCAGTCCGGGTTGATTTCCTGCTGAAGTGGGGCAAAGCCAGCAGCTGCGGGTGTTGCTCTTCGCGCCAGAATGTCGCGAAGCACTCGCCTCGCTCCTCGGAACGCCACACACTATCATCCGCGAAATGGATCGAAGTGGGATACAAGGCCCACCCCATAACGCGATCCGCGCTTTCCTTGTGGGGGCCAGCCCTGTTTAGCGTCGCTTCCTGTCCGGGGCCGATCGGCTGCCCAAGCAGGTAACGCCTTACCGCATCGACTTTCCCAATTTCACTTTGAAGAACGTAAAAAGCGTGCCATGGACGAACATGCCACGCTGGTGCCTTCGTCCGCCGATCCGTAATCGGCGTAATGAATCAAAAGATCGATACCGGCGCTTCCGGCAAAGCCGTGCTTCGCGGCAACCTGATGAATGAAAGTGGAACCACGGTGAACATCCCGCATGTCATCGCGCGTCCCGGCAGCAGGAGACCGGCTGATTATCAGCATCTGCAGCGGATGTATCGCCACTT
>JASIEN010000017.1 GCA_030045935.1 Candidatus Sulfotelmatobacter sp. | reverse complement strand
ACAAATCGACGAAACCCAGGAACGATCCCCTGTTCTGATTGAAAAAATCTTCCAGCTTGATGAAGTTGACACCCGGCGTCGGCAGATGTCCTCCGAGCCGGTACACTGCCAGCATGGCCAGCGTAAACAAGACCCGGTTGCGCAGGTCGGGAATACGAAAGATGTTCGCCAGCTTTTCAAACATTACTGCCCCGCCTTCTCCGTTAAGACCTCAACCTTGCCGCCTGCCTTGGTGATTTTCTCCTGCGCTGACTTGGAGAATTTGTGAGCGTGGACTGTAATAGCGACCGTGAGTTCACCATCGCCTAAGATCTTCACCGGATGCTTGGTCTTGATCACTCCAGCTTTTCGCAGAACTTCAGGAGTAATTGGCTCTCCGAGAATGTTAGAGCCTAATCCTGCAAGCCGTTCCAGACTGACGATATTGAATTCCTTACGGAAAATGTTGGTGAAACCGCGCTTGGGCATACGCCGGTGCAGCGGCATCTGCCCGCCTTCAAATCCGCGGATCATGCGCGAGCCGCTGCGCGAGCGCTGGCCCTTGTGCCCGCGCGTGGAAGTTTTGCCCATGCCCGAGCCCATGCCGCGGCCCACCCGCTTGCGCTTTTCCGAAGCTTTCTTGGGTGCGTGAATGTTGGATAAATTCATAACAAATCCAGGTTGCAAAGTTTCAAGGTTTCAGAGTTATCGAAGAACCGATATGACTTTACTTTGAAACCTTGAAACTCTGAAACTTTACTCTACAATCTCCACCAGATGCGGCACCTTCGCCACCATGCCACGAATGGCTGCCGTGTCCGGCCGCTCGATCACCTGATTCAGCCGCGTAAAACCCAATCCTTGACTACTAGCTTCTGCTTCACCGGGGCGCAGATGAAAGACCGCACCCACTTCAACTGAATCTTGCCGCCGCTCGCGCTTGTCTTCTTAGCCATCATGAATCCTCAATACCACCGCTAAACTGACTGCCGCCGTGGAAGAGCGGCAACTTCAGGGCCGCGTTAGCGGTTATTAAATCCGGGGCTTTAGCCCCCCGACATTCTCTACAGCTCCTCCACTGCTTTCCCCCGAATCGCCGCGACCGTCTCCTTATTCTTCAGAGAACGCAGCGCGTCAAAAGTCGCCTTAATGACGTTGTGCGGATTGGTGGTTCCAATCGATTTCGTCAGCACATTCTGCACGCCCGCCGACGTCATGACCGCGCGCACCGCGCCACCCGCAATCACTCCCGTGCCCTCTGGAGCCGGTTTCAGCAGCACCCTGCCTGAGCCATAGCGACCCAGCACAAGGTGGGGGATGGTAGTCTGCGTGAGGTTGACCTTGATCAGGTTCTTCTTCGCGGACTCAATCGCCTTGCGAATGGCCTGCGGAACCTCCTTCGCCTTGCCGGCGCCATGTCCAACCACGGCAGCGGCAGGATCGCCCACCACCACCAGCGCGGCAAACGACAGATTCTTGCCGCCCTTCACTACCTTGGTGACGCGGTTGATGGAGACCACCTGGTCTTTCAGTTGAAATGCATTTGCGTCGAGCTTTTTTGTGACTGTTGGCATTCTTTTCCTTAGCTATGAGCGGTGAGCCATGAGCTGTGAGCGACCGGAGTGGACTCGTTGCTCATCGCTGACTGCTCATTGCTTCCTTTAGAACTGCAATCCCGCTTCCCTTGCTGCGTCCGCCAGCGCCTTCACGCGCCCGTGATAAATGTAGCCTCCACGGTCAAACACAACTTTGCTAACGCCCTTGGCCTTGGCGCGCTCGGCAATCGCCTTGCCGACGCTCTTGGCCGCGGCCACGTTGCCGCCCGTGCGCCGCTCTTCCTTCTTGCCCTCGGCGGTGCTTGCAGAAACCAGCGTCTCGCCATGCAGATCATCAATGATCTGCACATAAATGTGATTGAGCGAGCGATATACGTTCAGCCTCGGACGCTCAGGCGTTCCTTGCAACTTTTTGCGGATGCGCTCGTGAATGTTGCCGCGCTTCGCGTTCTTCGATACTTTCGTCAGCATGAAACTTGTCCTTGGTCGTTCGTCATTTGTCGTTAGGCAAAAACAAACGTCCTAACCCAAACTAAGATTTTCAGCGCCGCACGCGGTATTCCCAGACTAAGCAAACGACTAACGACCAGCGACGAACGACCGCTATTTAGCGCCGGTCTTGCCTACCTTCTTCTTCAATCTCTCGCCGACGTAGCGCACACCCTTGTTCTTGTACGGGTCAGGCGGGCGCAATGACCGTATCTCAGCTGCAACCTGCCCGACCTGCTGCCGGTCAATTCCGGTCAGCGAAATTCTGGTCTGCTTGGGATCGATCGTCGCCTGGACCCCGCTTGGCAACGGATACTCAATCGGATGCGAATATCCCAAGTTGAACACCACAATGTTCTTGCCCTTCATTTCGGCGCGGTACCCAATGCCAACAATTTCGAGCTCTCGCGTCCAGCCCTTGGTCACACCCTCGACGGCGTTGTTCACCAAGGCGCGCGCCAAACCGTGCAGCGCCGCCTGCGAATCGTTCTCGCGCAGCGCGACGATATGCCCATCTTTTTGCTCGACCGAGATACCGGACGGAATGGCAGTATCCAGCTTGCCCTTCGGCCCCTGCACCAGCACCGTATTGCCTTCAATTTTGACCGTCACCCCTTTAGGGATCGCGATCGGCTTTTTTCCAATTCGTGACATAAGCTGCTAGCTTCTAGCTCCTAGCTTCTAGCTAGGCGCTTTTGGATTTCGGCTCATCTGATCAACAGCCCAACATTTGGATGTAACCTGCCGCGTCTTAGCTAGTAGCTGGAAGCTAGTAGCTAGAACCTGCCTCACCAAATCTGACACAGCACCTCGCCGCCCACACCTTCCTTGCGGGCCTGGCGGCCGGTCATTACGCCGCGCGGCGTGGTCAGAATGTTAATGCCCATGCCGCCCAGCACACGCGGGATTTCGCTGCGCCGCACATACACGCGGCAGCCCGGGCGCGACACGCGCTCGGCATTCGAGATCGCCGCCTCGTTGTGCGTGCCGTACTTCAGATAAATGCGGATGATCTTGTGCCCTTCTTCTTCCGTGGCCTTGAAATTCGAGATGTAGCCTTCCTCTTTCAGGATGCGGGCAATCTCCGCCTTCAGCTTGGAAGCGGGAACGTCCACCTTCTGGTGCCGCGCCTGCAGCGCGTTGCGCACCCTCGCCAGCATGTCGGCCACTGGATCGGTCAATCTCATCGTTTGCTTCTCCTCTTGCCACCCGTTCGCCCCGCGATTGCGGAGAACCCGCGGCGGCTTGCCCTCACCAACTCTTTGTCATTCCGAACCGGACCGAGGGTCCGGTGAGGAACCCGCTTCTGTGTTCAGCAGTTCGCGCTTGGCGCATCCTACCAGGACGACTTCGATACGCCCGGGATTTCCCCGCGCAGCGCCAGCCCGCGGAAACACAGGCGGCAGAGGCCGAACTTGCGCAGATACGCGCGCGGCCGCCCGCAAATCTTGCAGCGGTTGTGCTTGCGCGTGGAAAACTTCGGTTTCCTGACGTGGTTCGGCTTTACTTTACTCTCCGCGCCGTCTTTCACTCGTTTTGCTGTTGTCGCCAAATCTTAGCTCCTAACTTCTAGTGCTTTGCTTCCAGACTTTCGTCTCCGGATCTTGATCTCGTCGAATTTTGCAGATCAAGTCCGTCTTTTGGAACTTTGAAACCTCTGAAACTTTGAAACCCTGCTTCTAAAAACCTATGCTCTGAATGGCATTCCCAGATGCCGCAACAGAGTCCGCGCCTGGTTGTCGTTCTCGGCCGTGGTCACAATTGTGACGTTCATTCCTTTCTGCTTGTCGACCTTCGCGTAGTCGATCTCAGGGAAGATCAACTGATCGTGCAGGCCTAGCGTGTAATTGCCGCGCCCGTCGAACGACTTGGTCGAGACTCCGCGAAAATCGCGCACGCGCGGCAGAACGATGTTCACCAGGCGGTCGAAAAATTCGTACATGCGGTCGCCGCGCAGCGTCACCATGCATCCGATCGACTGCCCTTCCCGCACTTTAAATGCCGCAATCGACTTCTTGGCCTTCGTGACCACCGGCTTCTGTCCGGTAATCAGCCCCAGTTCGTTTACTGCGGGGTCGAGAACCTTCGCATTCTGCGTCGCCTCGCCGATGCCGATGTTGACCACGATCTTGTTCAGCCGGGGCACAGCCATGGCGTTCCTCAGATCGAGTTCCTTCAGCAGCGCCGGCGCCACTTCTTTTTCAAAACGCATCCGCAGCCGCGGACGCTCCTTGGCGCTATGCCGCGCCTGCTCAGGAGCCTTCTGCTCCTGCGCAGTTTCCTTCGATTGTTTCTTGTCTTTTGCCATCAGCCACATTGAGTAATTGGGAAACTTTGTAATTGAGTAAGTGAAAAACCCGCTGCCGTCGACTCAGGTATTTCAATTACAAAATTACTCAATTACCCAATTACCAAATCCTCCCAACTGCCGACTACTTATCCAAAGTGGTGCCACACTTCTTGCACACCCGCACTTTTCGGTCCCCGCGCACTTCATGCCCAATGCGCACCGGTCCACAGGTCGGACAGACCAACTGCACGTTCGAAATCGCGATACGGCTTTCCTGCTCGGCAATGCCGCCCTTGATGTTGCGCTGCGGATTCGGCCGCACATGCTTCTTCACCATCATCACGTGCTCGACCAGCAGCTTACTATCATCAGGAAACACGCGCAGCACGCGTCCCTCCTTGCCCTTGTCGCGTCCGGTGATCACCTTCACAGTGTCATTGCGGCGAATGTCGACTCTTTTATGTAGTGTGCTCGCAGTTCGCATCAATCAATCCTGATCGAGTAATTGGGTAATTTCGTAATTGGGAAATCTAAAACCCGACCTTACCCGGATTTTCAGTTACTCAATTACCAAATTTCCCATTTACTCAAAATTCTGCATTCTTCAAATTACTTCGGGTGCAAGAGAAACAATCTTCAAAAACTTCTTCTCTCTCAGTTCGCGCGCCACGGGCCCGAAAACGCGGGTTCCCACCGGCTCGCCGGCTTCGTTGATCAGAACGGCCGCATTCTGATCGAAACGAATATAAGTTCCATCGCGGCGGCGGTGCTCTTTGCGTGTACGTACCACCACCGCCTTCACCACTTTACCCTTCTGCACCTGGCCGTCGGGAGCAGCTTCCTTCACGCTCGCCGTGATGACATCGCCCAGACCCGCATTCAGCCCAGTCGCTCCGCCCAGCGGCAGAATCATCTGCAGCTTGCGCGCACCGGAATTGTCGGCCACCTCCAGCATCGTTCTCATCATCACGGCCATGGTGAATCTCCCTGACAAAACCTGTCATTCCGAATCGATCTGAAAGATCGGTGAGCAACCTGCTCTACCGCGCCGTCTGCTCGCTCGCCGCATCCAGCGTCGTCTCCGGCACCAGTGTCGTCTTGCGGATAATATCCTTCAGCTTCCAACGCTTCAGCTTCGATAGCGGGCGCGTCTCCTCGATGCGGACAAAATCGCCGACGTGCGCTTCGTTTTTCTCATCGTGCGCATAGAATTTCTTGTGCCGCGCCACCACGCGTCCGTAGAACGGGTGAGCCTTTTTGCGCGTGACCTGCACCACGATCGTCTTCGCCATTTTGTTGGCGACCACTTCGCCGACCACCTCTTTCCGGCGGCCCTGCGCCTTCTCGGCCGGTTTGCTTACGGTTTCCGCCATTATTTCTTCTCCGTTGCAGCGGCGCGCTGGCGATCGCCCAGTATCGTTTTAACGCGGGCAATGTCCTTGCGCAGTCCGCGCATTTTCTTCAGGCTCTCGGTCTGGCCCATGTTGAGCTGAAACTTCAGCTTGAACAACTGGTCTGCCAGGTCCTGCCCCTGGTGCTGCAATTCCGCGTCGGTTAAGTTTCGAATTTTGTCTGGTTTCATAATCAAGCTCTCAGATATCAGCTTTCCCCCATGCCGCCGCTTTTACTGAAAGCTGACAGCTGAGAGCTGATAGCTCGTTTCTAATGTGCTGTCACTCTGCTGACCACTTGTGTGCGCAGCGGCAGCTTGTGCGATGCCAGGCGCAACGCCTCATTTGCATCTGCACCCGTGACGCCTTCCATTTCAAACAGAATCTTTCCCGGGCGGACGACCGCAACCCAGTGATCGGGCGCCCCCTTGCCCTTACCCATACGGGTCTCGGCCGGCTTCTTTGTCACCGGCTTGTCGGGAAACAGGCGGATCCAGATCTTGCCGCCGCGCTTGACGAATCGCGTCATCGCCACACGGCTAGCCTCGATCTGCCGGTCGGTGATCCAGCCCGGCTCGAGCACTTTCAGCCCATAGTCGCCAAACGCCAGCGTCGATCCGCGCCAGGCCTTGCCGGTCATGCGCCCCCGCTGTTGTTTCCGGTACTTCACTTTCTTTGGCATCAACATAAAAATCAGTTCCCAGTTCTCAGGTGCCAGTTCCTAGTAAAACCTTGTCATTCCGACGGGTCGCGAAGCGAACCGGAGGAACCTGCTTTTGCCTGCACCACTTCGGTCCCAGTTCCTAGCTGCCTGCTCGCAGCTCTAGAATGCTCCCGTCGTCTGCTGCTGCGCTTCTCGCTTCTTCGTCTGCAAAATCTCGCCTTTGTAGACCCATACCTTCACGCCGATCACACCGTAGGTTGTACGCGCCTCGGAAAATCCATATTCGATGTCGGCACGCAAGGTATGCAGCGGCAGGCGGCCTTGCAAATACCACTCCGACCGCGCGATTTCATTTCCGTTCAGCCGGCCACTCACGCGAACCTTGATTCCCTTGCACCCAAAGCGCAGCGCCGAATCGACCGCTTTGCGCATTGCGCGGCGGAAGCCCACGCGCTTTTCCAGTTGCAGGGCGATCGCCTCCGAAACCAGTTGGGCATCGAGTTCCGGCTTGTGCACTTCCTGAATGTCGACAAACACTTCGCGCGAAGTACGCTTCTGCAATTCGGCTTTCAGCTTGTCGATCTCGGCGCCCTTGCGTCCGATGATGATACCCGGTCGCGCGGTCTTAATAATGATGCGCAGTTTGTTACCTGGACGCTCAATCTCGATCGCGCTCACGCCCGCCGACTTCAGCTTGTCGCGCAGCTCTTTCTTCAGCTTGACATCTTCAAGCAGCAGCTTGTCATAGTCGCGCTCGACAAACCAGCGCGACTTCCAGGGCTTGGTGTAGCCTAACCGAAATCCGTAAGGATGAACTTTTTGTCCCATCCGTTTCTCCTAAATCAGCAACTAAACTCTGTCATTCCGACGGGTCGCCAAGCGAGCCGGAGGAACCCTGCTTTTTGTACGCCCTATCTCGCAACCGCCTTTTTCTTCTTACCACCGCCGGCCGATTTCTTCGCTGTCGCGAAACGCCGCTTTGCTGGAGCCGGAGCTGTTGATCCAGCAGTCGCGGACTGTGATGCACCATTCCCGCGATCTGCCAGCACCAGTTCAATGTGCGCGATACGCCGCTGATAGCGGTACGCGCGCCCCTGCGGCGCCGGACGAATCCGCTTCATGCGCGGCCCGTCGTTCGCAATCGCGCTCTTCACGTACAGGTTGTCGATGTCGACATCCAAATTCTTTTCCGCGCTCAAAAAGTTTGCGTTGTCCAGTGCCGATTGCAGCAGCTTGCCAATGGGCGCCGCCACACGCTTCTTCGTGTAGAGCAGCGTGTTGCGCGCCTCTTCCACCTTGCGCCCCTTGATTAAATCCAGCACCAGGCGTGCTTTCTGCGGTGAAACCCGCAAGTACCGCATTTCCGCTCGAAATTCCATAATCAAACCCGCCCTTAGCCTTTGGCTCTTTGCTTCTCGGCCAAAAGCTAAAAGCCAAGAGCCAAAAGCGATTCTCTTACGCCTTCGGTGGCGCTCCTATTGCCGGCGCCGCCGCTGGCGCTGACGGAACAATCGCTCCCGGGCCGCCCGGTACACCTGCCGGCTTGGCTGCCACTTCCGTTGCCGCCTTCATCGAGTGGCCTTTGAAAATGCGGGTGAAGCTGAACTCGCCCAGCTTGTGCCCGACCATGTTCTCGGTGAGATACACCGGGATGAATTTCTTCCCGTTGTGTACTGCGATGGTGTGTCCCACCATCTCCGGAACCACGGTCGAACGCCGCGACCACGTGCGCAACACTTTCTTTTCGTTGCGCGAATTCATCGCCTCGACGCGCGACATCAGGTAGGCGTCTACGAATGCGCCCTTCTTGGTTGAACGTGCCATAAATCAGCTCTCAGCTTTCAGCCGTCAGCTCTCAGCTGAACAGCTCTCTCAACTTTTTTCGCTCCGAACGCGCCAGCTGCAAACTTTGTCATTCCGAACCCGCGCGAAGCGCGGGTGAGGAACCTGCTTTTCCACCCACAAGATCCTTCGCTTCCCCCAGGATGACCGCAGCGGGCTCAGACACCCCGCCAAACGCGGTCACTTGCTACGCCGGTCGCTCACAATAAATTTGTCCGTACGTTTATTGTTCCGCGTCTTGTAACCGCGCGTCGGCTGTCCCCACGGCGTCACCGGATGTCTGCCGCCTGAAGTCTTCCCTTCGCCTCCGCCGTGCGGATGGTCCACCGGATTCATCGACACTCCCCGGTTATGCGGACGCCATCCCAGCCAGCGCGACCGTCCAGCCTTGCCGATCGTCACATTTTCGTGATCGAGATTGCCCACCTGCCCGATCGTCGCCATGCAATCCTGCGAAATTTTGCGCGTCTCGCCCGAGGGCAGTTTCACCAGCGCGTAATCCGACTCCTTCGCCACCAGTTGCGCCGCTCCGCCCGCCGAGCGCACCATCTGCCCGCCCTTGCCCGGCTTGAGCTCGAGATTGTGAATGGCCGTGCCGGGTGGAATGTTGCGCAGCGGCAGCGCATTGCCCACCAGAATGTCGGCATCGGGGCCACTCACCACTTTCTGCCCAACCTTCAATCCTTCCGGCTGGATGATGTAGCGCTTTTCGCCATCGGCGTACGCCAGCAGCGCGATGCGCGGTGAACGGTTCGGGTCATA
>JASIEN010000183.1 GCA_030045935.1 Candidatus Sulfotelmatobacter sp. | reverse complement strand
ATTACAAAAAGCGAGACTGATGCTACTGGCAGCGGAAGTGGCTGTAAAGTAGCGTTGAAGCAAATGGCAGGATTTGGCTATTGACTTTATTCGTGTTCAAGAAACACACGATTTTTCAATGTTGGCGTATGGCACTTTAGAGGAAAACTTCGCCGCGCATCACTTCCACTGAATTGCCTCCGACGCGGACGTTAACTACGCGGTTATCGCTGCGCGAGGCACGCACAAAGATTTTGCTGGGCCGCTTCATCTCCACTCCTTGTTCGATCAAGACGCGCTCGTCGGGTTTGGCCACGCCGTGCTGCACCATCCACGCAGCAGTGCAGCCTGCGGCCGACCCGGTGGCGGGATCTTCGCCGTTATAAAAAATCATGCGCGACTGTAATCGGGCTTCTGGGTTCACGGCCTCGCGGCTTACGAAGTAAAAGAATTTGCCTTCGGATTTCTCCAAATACTCCGCGGCGCGGTTCACATTGATTTGCAGCCTTTGCAGTGCCTGCAGAGATTTCAATGGGGCAATGGTGAAGATCAGGCCAGTAGACACATTTTGAATTGGCAACGACTCATCAAAATCTTCCAGCGGCAGGCCAGTGGCGCGCGCAACAGCCTCGCGATCATGCCGCGGGCCAAATTTGGGATCGACCTGCGTCATTTCGCCGAATGCCGGCTTTCCATTAGCACTTTCGAAACTCACCGGGACCTTGCCGACATTGAGATCAAGTACGACTGTGTCTGCCTGATTTTGCCCCCGCAGTGCGAAAGCGGTACCCAGTGATGGATGTCCCGCGAAGGGCAGCTCCTCGGCAACGGTGAAGATCCTCACGCGCACGCCCTGCTTTTGTTCCGTCACCGCATCGCGCGGAAAAATGAAGGTTGTTTCTGACAAGTTCATTTCTTTGGCAATCGCTTGCATCTCGGCGTCACTCAGCCCGCTCCCATCAAAAAACACGGCCAGCGAGTTTCCCTCCAGCGGAGTCGAAGTAAAAACATCCCATTGCGCCATTTGCAACCGTCGCTGTGCGCGCGCCATCCATGCCTCCGGTAAATCTCATCCGAACGCCTTACCGATGCGGCGTTGCTCCGTCGCGATTCGGAAAACTTCTGGATTTTCCTGGACTCCCGCGGTTGACACTTCCGGCGCTGCCTTCTATTCTTGGTTTATGTTCTGCTCCATTCGCATCAGTGCGCCATGTTGCTGTATTTGTCGGCCGCCGTGTGGGTAGGAAGCAATTACGATTTCTTCCACCCACCCGGATCGGGTGGGTTTCGTATTTTTGGATCACAGGCTTGCGGATCGCAAAAAGATGGATTGCAAATTCGACGCCCACCGTTTTTCGCAGCGGGCAATTGCAAAATGATCTAAACCCTAGTAATCTGATAGACTTTAGGGGTTAAAGGAGAATCTATTATGAGCACTGCCACCGTACCTGAAATCAACCGTATTCCCCGTATCAATGACACCGCCCCGGATTTCACCGCGGAAACCACGCAGGGACCCCTCCACTTTCACGAATGGATCGGCAACGGCTGGGCCATATTGTTTTCGCACCCGAAAGATTTCACGCCCGTCTGCACCACGGAACTTGGCTACATGGCGAAGCTGGCGCCCGAATTCGCCAAGCGCAACACCAAGATCATTGGCCTGAGCGTCGACCCGGTCTCCAGCCACCTCAAGTGGGAACAGGATATAGAAGAGACACAAGGCGCCAAAGTGAACTATCCCATGATCGGCGACCCGCAACTGAAAGTGGCCAAACTCTACGGCATGCTGCCGGCCGAAGCGGGAGAAACCTGCGAAAGTCGCACCCCAGCCGATAACGCCACCGTGCGCACCGTCTTCGTCATCGGCCCCGACAAGAAGATCAAGCTGCAAATCAGCTATCCCATGTCCACCGGCCGGAATTTCGACGAAATTCTGCGCGTGATCGATTCCATCCAGCTCACCGCCAAGCACAAAGTGGCGACACCCGTGAACTGGAAGCAGGGCGAGGATGTGATCATTACGGCGGCGGTCTCGAACGAAGAGGCGGCACAGAAGTTTCCCGGATTCAAGACCATTAAGCCGTATCTCCGCACGACGGCGCAGCCGAAGTAAGAACGCCGACAACCTTCCTAAAGTGGCCGCCCCACCCTTCGCGCTTTTCGAAGGGTGGGGATTTTGTTTGTCCCTAGGTCTCTCGACCCCCTTTGTTACAAAATCCGAACAAGCCGCATAATCTGTACACCCCTTTGCAGACAGGATGCTCTAATCGCTCGCTGCGGAAGAACAAGAGGTGTCTGGATGGCAAACGACGACAATCCTAACGGTGCCGGTGTTGGGTTCCTTGCTCGGATAGGACCGTGGGCGCTGATCGCCCTTGCTGCTGCGCTGGCTTCCGTTTGTGTGTGGGCCGAGGAACAGAGTAACTGGTATCTGGCGCAAGGAGCGTTCATTGGATCGCTGATACTGCTGGCGCTAGCGGGTGCGGATTGGTGGCGCAAGCACCGGGAGACGCGCGTGGTCCCGCCAGAACTGGCGTCGCTCAATCAAGCGCTAAAATGCCTTCTGCTGGCTTTCGCGATTGGGATTATCGCTGTCTTGATTGTTTCTATCGGCAAGGATCGCTGGGAGCAAGGCATCGTAGCGAGATCCGCGGGCACAGGAATTTTGTTCGCCGGCGGAACCTTCGCTATCGGAGTCCTATTCGGATTTCTGTTTGGGTTTCCTCCCACCCCCAGCAGCACTACTCCTCAACCTCCTGCTCAGAATCCGGGTAATCCGCCACAAGGGCAACCAGCCCAGGATAACGGAGCACCTGCCGCACCTCAGTCCGGCACCTCTGTTTTTCAGAACACCAACCTGCATGAAATCTCTGATTGGCTTACCAAGGTCATCGTGGGGGCCAGTTTGGTGGACCTAAAAAGTTTGCCTCCCCAAGTGAATAAGTTGGCGCAGTTCATGGCCACATACACAGATCCTCGTAATCCTTCTCCCGCTGTGGCCCTCGCCATCATGGGATATTTTTCATCGTGCGGGATTCTCTTTGGGTATGTCTGGACGCGATTCGAGTTTCTTGCCGGCTCACGCCCACCCGATCCCGATGCGGGAGCAGCGAAGTAAGTCTCTCATCCCGAGTCGGCCGTCACATTTGAAGACCGAAGCGGAAGCGCATGTAGTCCGGTAACCGTCCCTATCTTCAAAGTGGCTGCCGGGTTGCCCCACTTCTCGCCCGCTTCTGTAAGAAGTGGGACAGCGTCGCCCCGCACTCAAGTGCCGGGCAAGCTTTACGCCCGCTCCTCATCCCGCCCATGGATTGGAACCATCCTTGCAATCCGCTCCATCACCTTCTTGTCCCGCTCCGATTTCTTCAGATCGTAGGCTGCCTGCAAGCGCATCCACACCTCCGCTGGGCCGCCGAACAGGCGCGCGATTCGCAGGCACATCACGGCCGAATCGGCTTGCGCCCTGCCAGAATCCGTGCCGGATGACGCCGCGATACGGCGGTGGCTGGCTGGCACGATTCCCGACTCATCCCGCCCGCCGACCCGTTATAATTCCTCCGCGCCATGTCCCTCACCTCGGGCACCAAACTCGGGCCGTATGAGATCCAATCGCCGCTCGGCTCCGGAGGCATGGGGGAAGTCTACCGCGCACGCGACACGCGTCTCGACCGCACGGTTGCCGTAAAAATTCTTCCGTCGCACTTGTCCAACAATCCCGAAGCCAAACAACGCTTCGATCGCGAAGCGCGCGCTATATCTTCGCTGAACCATCCCAACATTTGCACGCTTTACGATGTCGGCCATCAGGATGGCATCGACTTCCTTGTGATGGAGTTTCTGGAAGGCGAAACTCTTGCGGCGCGACTGACGAAAGGCCCGCTGCCTCCGGAGCAGATCCTGCGCTATGGTGTCGAGATTTGTGAAGGCCTTGAGCGAGCGCACAAGAGCGGGGTTGTACATCGCGACCTCAAGCCGGGCAACGTCATGTTGACCAAAAACGGCGCCAAGCTGATGGACTTTGGTCTCGCCAAAGCAGCCTCGGTAAACACACCCACCCCGGCTTCCAGCCTGACCATGACAGTTTCGCATCCCTCCGCAGATGAGCCACTCACCACCCAAGGCACGATCGTCGGCACGTTCCAGTACATGTCTCCCGAGCAGACCGAGGGCAAAGAAGCTGATGCCCGCTCCGACATCTTCGCGCTTGGTGCAGTCTTATATGAAATGGCCACCGGCAGGCGCGCCTTCACCGGCAAGACCCAGGCCAGCATCGTGGCTGCAATTCTCGCTTCGGATCCTCCACCGATTTCTCAGATCCAGCCGATGTCGCCGCCCGCACTCGAACAGGTGGTGAAAACCAGCCTCGCTAAAGATCCCGAAGAGCGTTTTCAGACCGTACACGACCTCAAGCTGCAATTGAAATGGATCGCACAAGCTTCTTCCAGCCAACTGGCCGCTCCCGCGCAGGTGCGCGCCCGCCGCACCGTGCAGAAGCGCACATTAATCATCGCTGCTGCGGTGGGATGGGTTTTCGCCCTCGCCGCCCTGGCTTTCTTCCTGACAACCCACGCCAGACTCGAAGACGCTCATCGTCCCATGACCGCCTCCTGGCTCGCGCCTGCCGGTACGGAGTATTACGGCGTTGTCGCCGGAGCGCCGATGCTCTCGCCCGACGGCGCAAAGCTGGCGTTCCTGACTGGTGATTCTTCCGGTCCGAAGCTCTGGGTGCGCGACGTTGCCACCGGCTCCGTTCAGCCCATAGAAGCCGAGCGCCCTACCTTTCCCTTCTGGTCGCCCGACGGCAAATACCTCGGATTTTTCTCCGGCGGAAAGCTGAAAAAAATCGCCATTGCCGGCGGGCCCATTCAGGTCGTTTGTGACTCCCCTGAGGGGCGCGGCGCATCCTGGAGCCCGCGCGGCGCGATCATTTTCACGCCAAATATTTTCGAATCTCTCTACAAAGTGCCTGAGGGCGGTGGCACTCCCGAAAAAATCACGCAAGCGCAGGCCGGATGGACGCATCGCAATCCATATTTCCTTCCTGACGGCGATCATTTCCTCTTCATCGCGCGCGAGTCAAGAGGCGCGGCAATAACTCCTGCCGGTGCTCTTTTTGGCGCTTCACTTTCGGGCGAGAAGCAGCGTCAGATACTTGACCACGCCTCGAACGTCCAGTTTTCTGATGGCTACCTGCTCTACCTGCGCGAAAGCGTGCTGGTGGCGCAGCGCTTCGATCCCAAAGCGCTCACCTTCAGCGGCAATCCGATTCCGGTGGCCGAAAAACTCGACTACTGGAACGCGCGCGACGTGGCGGCCTTTACCGCCGCGCACGGCACTCTCGTGTATCGGCATGGGGCCGTCCAGAAAACCCAGCCCATGTGGGTCGACCGCAGCGGAAAGGAATTGGCGCGGTTCGGCGAGCCCGGTCTGTTTTCCGCGCCGGTTGCGTCGCCGGACGGCAAACTGGTGGGGGTGGTTCGCCGCGATCCCGACACCGGCAAAGGCGATCTGTGGATCGCCGATGCCTCGCGCAATACTTTGTCGCGCAGCACCTTTGCCGACGCCGCCGAGCTCTCCTTCGCCTTTTCACCGGATGGCAAACGCGTCGCGGTCAGCACCATCGCAGGCACGGTGGTGGGAGAAATGTGGATTCAGCCGGTGGGCGGTTCTGGCACGCAGGAAAGCTTCAAGGTTCCCACGCGTAATTGGGGATCAGTTATCAGTTGGTCGCCCAACGGCCGCTACTTGTTTTTCATGTCGCAGAACAATGCCACGCGGGCCGACGTTTATTACATCGATCTTAACGGCGACCGGCAGCTGACACCCTTCCTGCAGTCGCCGGCCAATGAAAGCCAAGCCGTACTTTCGCCCAATGGCAAATGGCTCGCGTATATATCCGACGAATCGGGAAGATATGAAGCTTATGTGACTGCTTTTCCCGGTCCCGGCGGCAAGTGGCAGGTTTCGAGTGGTGGTGGGGTCTCGCCCTCCTGGAGAGCCGACGGAAAGCAGCTCTATTATTCGAACGGCGACAAACTTATGCTTGTGCCCATCCAGAACGCCGACAACTTCCAGTTCGGCGCACCCACAGAGCTGCCCATCCATCTGAATGAATTCTCCTCCGTAGGCGCAGCCGCTGCCGGCGAACGCTTCCCGGCGTTAAAACCGCTCATCGGCGGCCAGTCGCTGCCCGAAGAAGTGATCCTTAACTGGACCGGAACGCTGAAGCAGTAGGCGGAGTCTGGGCGACAACTTCCGATAAAGCCGCTATGAAACGCTCGACATCTTCCATAGTGTTGTAATGCACGAGGCCGATGCGCAGAAAACCGCCGGTTTTTTCTATATCGAGGCGCTCCGTTAGATTCAACGCGTAATAATTTCCGTCCCAAGTAAAGAACCCGCGCTCGCCTAATTTTGTGGCGAGGGCAAGCGGCGTCTGTTCTGCGGTTTGGTTTATGACCCGAACGGCGATCGTGGGGCAGCGCCAGTTGAAGCAATCGGGATCGGTAATGCCGTAGATTTTCAGTTTTGGAATAGCTTGCAGTCCAGAGATCAGACGTCGCATCAGCGTGTGCTCGTAACGATGTATTTGCTCGAATGCAGAAACGATGGCGGCGCGACGGGATCTCACGTTTCCACTCCCACCCAACGAGAACCGCGTTGGGTGGGGTACCCCGGACTCCACTTCAGAGGTACCCCACTTCTCGCCGCTTTTGCGAGAAGCGGAAATTTCTCTCCCTCCCAGATTGGCAATGTAATTTACGCACTCAGTAATTCCTGCGATGCATTCGTGATTCAGCGTCCCCCACTCCCAGCGGAACGGAATGGTGTCTAGCAGTGGTCGCACCTTATACGGCCGCAGGCGCTGCAAATGCTCGCGCTTTGCATAAAGCACGCCCATGTGCGGTCCAAAAAATTTGTAAGTCGAGCAAACGAGAAAATCGCAATCAAGATCCGCAACATCGATCAGCCCGTGCGGAGCATAATGCACGGCATCGATGTAGACAAGCGCGCCAGCGGCATGCGCGATGCGAATAATTTCTTTGACCGGATTAATCGTTCCTACTGCATTCGAAGCATAGCCGACGGCGACGAGCTTTGTTTTTGAGTTGAGCTTGGCTTCGAGATCTTCGACATCAAGCGTGCAATCTTCTGCATGAATTTCGGCCCAGCGGATGGTCACTCCTTTTTCTTCGAGTGCTAGCCAGGGGGAAACATTGGCGTCGTGATCGAGGCGTGTAACCAGAATTTCGTCACCCGGGCCGAGTTCGCGGCCAATGGCACGAGACATCGCGTACGTGAGCGAGGTCATATTCGGCCCGAAAACGATTTCGTCGGGGGCGCAGTTGAGGAAGTCAGCCATGGCAGCGCGGGCTTGGGCGATCATAGCGTCGGTGTGGCGGCTTGTCTGGTAAGCACCGGCGGTGTTTGCATTGTCGCGGCGTAGGTAGTTCGTGATCGCGTCAATGACCCGCTGCGGAACCTGCGTGCCTCCGGGCCCGTCGAGGAAAACGGCGGGATGGCCGTTGACGGTTTGGGAGAGCGAGGGGAACTGAGAGCGGATGGAGGTGAGGTCGAGCCTCGATTCAGGAAGAACATCATTCGGAGTGAGCATTAGGTTC
>JASIEN010000182.1 GCA_030045935.1 Candidatus Sulfotelmatobacter sp. | reverse complement strand
CCCTGCGGATTTTAAGTCCGCTGCGTCTGCCAATTTCGCCACCCCGGCTTCGGATGTAAACTATTGATTACAATAAATATTACAGCCAAACAATTCCTGGCAACCAAAATGAAAGATGTGAAACTGTCTAAAGAAACTGTGAAACTTTCCGGAGATTTGCACAGGTTATTGTCATGCGCTTCTGTAGTGCCTCCGTTCGTATTGGCCTGCACCGCAGGTGACTAAGAAAGCCTCCGCGTTAGATTTTACTACTCGCTTACCCAGAGACCCCATTTGCCGAAATCTGGCGCAGCCAATTCTTAAAGCTGGTACTCGGTTGCCACAAATCTTTCAAGCCCTTTAGCAGAGATGTTTCGTCCTTCGCCTGAACGATTGGCTCGTTGATATACTATAAAGCCCATAAATATACTAGACAATTCTTTAATTCTTCGATTTAATTAACTGTTACCCAGAAGGCCGAAGCTCCAGTCATGGGTACTCACCCAGGAGGAAACCGTGGCAACAAGTGTGGCATTAGAAACGAAGATCGCGAATGACATTACAGAACTGATTGGGAACACTCCGTTGGTTCGCCTGAACAACGTGACCGATGGGGCGGTTGCGGACGTCGTGGCGAAACTCGAGAGCCAGAACCCGCTGGCCAGCGTTAAAGACCGCATCGGCGTCAGCATGATTCTGGAAGCTGAACGGGCTGGAAAGATTCAGCCCGGAAAAACAGTGCTGATCGAGCCGACCAGCGGCAACACCGGAATCGCATTGGCCTTTGTAGCGGCAGTGCGCGGGTACAAACTTATTCTGACCATGCCGGAGACGATGAGTCTTGAACGGCGCATATTGCTTTTGGCCTTCGGAGCCGAACTCGTCCTCACGCCTGGCCTGCGTGGAATGAAAGGTGCGGTTCTCAAAGCGGAGGAGATTCTGGCAAAGACGCCGAACGGCTACATGCTGCAGCAGTTCGATAATCCAGCCAATCCCAAGATTCACCTGGAGACGACCGGGCCGGAAATCTGGAACGACACTGCCGGGCGAGTCGACTTCCTCATTTCGGGGGTTGGCACTGGCGGCACATTGACGGGGGTGAGCCAGTACATCAAGCCGAAGAAGCCTTCGTTTAAGGCCATAGCGGTTGAACCGGCGGATAGTCCGGTGCTGTCGGGTGGCAAGCCATCCCCGCACAAGATTCAGGGAATTGGCGCTGGATTTGTGCCCAGCATTTTGCGGACCGATTTTATCGATGAGATCATCACGGTAACCAACGACGAAGCCGTGAACATGGCGCGCCGGTTGCCGCTGGAAGAAGGACTGCTGGTCGGAATTTCATCAGGAGCAGCAGTTGTGGCGGCCTTGAAAGTCGCTTCTCGTCCAGAGAATGCCAGCAAGCTGATCGTGGTGATCCTGCCATCGTTCGGTGAGCGCTACCTAAGTAGCGTGCTGTTCGAAACGCTGCGGCAGCAGGCACTGGCTCTGCCGACCGCTCCTTTGCCATGACCGGCTTTTTTCGATCGGTGCGCGAGGACGTAGCCGCCGTATTCGAAAACGATCCGGCGGCGCGTTCGTATGCGGAAGTTCTGCTCTGTTATCCCGGGCTGCACGCTGCGTGGGCTCATCACTTCACCCACTGGCTCTGGCTGCACGGATTTCGCTTTCTGGCACGGTTCGGATCACAAGTCGCTCGCCTGTTGACCACCATCGAAATTCATCCCGGTGCAGAGATTGGGCGGCGGCTGTTCATCGATCACGGCATGTCGGTGGTGATCGGAGAAACTTCAATCATCGGCGATGACGTGACGCTGTATCAGGGAGTGACGCTGGGCGGGACGGGCAAGGAAAAGGGCAAGCGCCACCCCACCATTGGAAACCATGTAACGATTGGCTCCGGGGCGAAAGTTTTGGGCAACATTACAGTAGGCGACAATTGCCGCATCGGGGCAGGTTCGGTGGTGTTGCGGAATGTGCCGCCCAACTCAACCATCGTTGGGGTGCCCGGCCATATCGTGCTGCGCGACGGCAAACGCGTAGTGATCAGCGATCCGAAGGAAATCCGCGATCCGCTATCAGACGTCATCATCAAGCTGGCCAGAGAAGTCCACGAGTTGCGCGAAAGATTTCAGGAGCACACGCACGTGGCGCTGGGAGCTGAGCCGGAAGTGGATATCGACGGAGAAACGGCTATGGTGCCTATAGCGCCAGAGCAGCTGTTTGCCGAGGACTACGTCGATTATCAGATATAGCCACGACTTCGTCGTTAAACGTTGTTGCTGAGTTGGCGATGGCCGCGTCCGGCCTGAATGCGTAGGAGTGCGGCCACAAGCTGATCGATTTCATCGCAGGTGTTATAGAAGGCCAGCGACGGGCGAACCGTACTCTCGACGCCCATGCGGCGCAGAATGGGCTGGGCGCAGTGATGTCCCGAGCGTACAGCAATGCCCTCCTGATTGAGCGCAACGCCCACATCCTCGGTACGCACTTCATCCAGCACGAACGACATCACACCCGCTTTTTCGCGCGCTGTGCCGACCAGGCGCAAGCCGGGCACGGTAAGCAGTTTTTGCGTTCCGTAGTTCAACAGATCGTGCTCGTAGGCGGCGATGTTTTCACGCCCGATTTCGTCGACGTAATCGAGGGCTGCACCCAGGCCGACCGCATCGGCGATGTTGCCGGTGCCCGCTTCGAAGCGCGCCGGCGATGGCTGATATGTGGTTTTCTCGAAGGTAACGTCGGCGATCATGTTGCCGCCGCCTTGCCACGGCTGCATGGAGTCAAGCACATCGAGTTTTCCGTGGAGCACACCAATGCCCGTCGGGGCGAACACTTTGTGCCCAGAGAAGACAAAAAAGTCGCAGTCGAGCGATTGCACGTCGACCGGCATGTGCGAGACAGACTGCGCACCATCGACCAGCACGCGCGCTCCGTAGCGATGGGCGATATCGATCATCTCGCGCGCGGGCGTGACCGTACCCAGAGCGTTTGAGACCTGCGGAAAGGCTACGATGCGAGTGCGCGGGCCGAGCAGTTTTTCGTACTCCTCGAGAATGATTTCGCCGCGATCGTTCACGGGTGCTACGCGAAGCTTCGCGCCTTTTTCGGCGCAGAGCATCTGCCAGGGCACGATGTTGGCGTGATGTTCGAGCCAGGTGATGACAACTTCATCGCCTTCGCGGACATTGCGGCGTCCCCATGCCTGAGCGACCAGATTGATGGCCTCGGTTGCGCCGCGAACGAAGACGATTTCGCGCGTGGATGAGGCATTCAGAAAACGGCGCGTTTTTTCCCGCGCACTTTCATACGCATCGGTAGCGCGAGCGGCCAGTTCGTGAGCTGCCCGATGAATGTTTGAGTTCTCGTGATGGTAAAAGTCTCGGATGCGCTCAATGACCGCATTTGGTTTTTGCGTGGTGGCAGCATTGTCGAGCCAGATTAGCGGACGTCCGTGGACACGCTCCTCGA
>JASIEN010000001.1 GCA_030045935.1 Candidatus Sulfotelmatobacter sp. | reverse complement strand
GGGATTTCTTGTGTCACCAATATGGCCGCGGGCGTTTTGCCCCGCAAATTGGATCATTCCGAAGTGTTGGAAATCGCCGACCGGATACGAGGCAAATTGACAAAGCTGCTGAGCAGGATTGTGCCGAAACTCGAGTCCGTTCTGACCCGAACTGCCGCGTAGGGAGCTTTTCAGCTTTCAGCCGTCAGCGGTCAGCTTCCCAAGCACGGCCCGCCAATGCGCCTATCACCGGCCGATGCCATTCGAAGGCTAGTCGGTCTTGTCGTGGCACAGCGCGACTGCTGCCACCGTCTCGAAGATCGAATCCAATCGCAAGCTGATCGCTGCAGGCTGATAGCCGAATGCTTCTAAATTACGTCCGCGAAGCTGCGCCGCAGCCGGTGAAACCAGGCATGTCCCAACACGGCCAGCGCCGCGGAGCCGATCCACAAAGCGACCAGTGCTCCTATTTGCGGAGGCCGGCCCTCCAGGAAAATGGCGCGATACCCGCGCACTAATATCAGCAGCGGATTGAACGCGAGAACCCGGGCGATCGCGGCGGGAATCGATTGGCTCTCGGAATAACAGATGGGGGTGAGGAAAAACCAGATCGTCAGGACGAAGCCGGTGATCTGGCCTAGATCGCGGATGAAGATTCCCAAAGCGGCCAAAAACCAGCACAATCCAGCGGCGAGCAGAAGCTGCGGACCAAGCAGCGCGGGGAGCCACACCACCGTCGCCGGGATCCGGCCGCGCGCGACCGGCAAAATCACGAGGAAAATCGCCAAGCCGAAAAGCTCCGTAACGGCCCCCGAAATCACAAGATTGACAGGCAGAGTCTCCAGGGGAAAGACGAGTTTCTTGACGAAGGTGCGATGCTCCAAAATCACGTAGGGCGAGCGGCCCACCGCCTCCGAAAACGCCAGCCACGGTAGCATGCCCGCGAGGAAATAGAGCACGTACCCGCTGGGGCTCGAATCCGCTCCGAAGCGCTGTTTCAGCACCATTCCGAAGACGAACGCGTAGGTCAGCATGAGCAGCAGCGGATTCAAAAAAGTCCACAGTGCGCCGGCGAAGCTGCCGCGATAGCGCGACAAAATATCGCGGCGCACCATTGAGGCCATCAGCTTGTGGTTTTGCCAAAGGCTGCGCGCAGGGTAAAGGAAGGCTTTCGGAATCGCCTGAAGCAAGCGCGCGCGCCGCAGGCCCGCCGCCGAGGCGACTTCCGGCGGCTCGACTTCCAATCGCCCGTCCGCCACGCGCGCGTCGATGACAATGAAGCGCTCGCGATCCGCCACCGGCGCCACCTGGACCCGGTACGGGCCGTCGCCGGACGGTAGTTCCAGGCGCAAGTCCACGTCGGTTCCGCGAATCTCCCGCCATTCGCCTTCGAATAAGAATGCGCCGGAATCGGGGTCGAGAACTTGCCAACCGAGAACCGTTCCCGCGCCGTTGAAGCCGTGCATGTGGAACCGTAAACGAATCGAGGATCCCTCGGCGGCTGCCTGGATGGAGTCGAACCGCGCCGACACTACACCAGCTTAACCGGCGGGGGCGGTTCGTCGCGAACCTCCGCATACCACTGTGGACAAACCCCGCCACTTTCCGCGGGCCCGAGGCTCGGACCGGCCCCTCGACTCCGCCCACCCGCGTAGATCGGAAGAAAATGTCTCACGCAAAAACGCAAAGGACACAAAGAAATTCTTGGCGAGCTTTGCGTCTCTGCGTGAGGTCCGTCCTCACTGTCCGCCGTGACAATCACGAATCGAGCAAGGACTTCTTCCAGAAGCGATATTGCTCCTGCCGAAGCACTTCAAGATCTCTCTTTACACGATTCAGGCCATACACGCAGTACTCGAATTGTTCGCTCAGCCGGCGGAACAACGGAGCGGCGAGACGATATTCGAACTGATCGAACGCGCCCACGACCCGATACGACTCCTTGCCCGCCTTCACGTAGTCGATCAAACTATCCAGCCGCAAGCCCCGGCCCCGCAGCGTCCGGCAGCGTCCCACATACCCGGGTAACATCCCCGTGAGAAAAAGCGTGTAGTCGCCGATATGCTTGCGCACCTCTCGCTCGCGCTCAAACGACCGGCCATCCAACAACGGGTTGGACTCGACCAACATCTCGCCGACCTCTTCCAGCCGCTTCCCGCGCGCATTCCGGATTCTATAGAGGTGATCCACACGCACAAAGTCGATCAGCAGATTCCCTACGTAAACAACCACTTCGTGGTCTGTAGAAAGGTTCCTCGTTACCAGTTCGCTGAACAACCTTCGCAAGGGGTGATCGGCGCTAATGGGCAAAACTACTTTCCTGCCGCCGCGGGCGCCTCGCTCAGCAGCATCCCATAATGGCGCCGATACGCGGCTCTCGTCGAACCCAATAGAATCGCCATCGCTCCCGCTCCTAATGCCACCGTGATGGACAACGAAAATCCGATCATCTTCTGATTGTGGAATACATGATCGTCGAGGAATCCCGGCAGCCACGGCCCGATGGTCAATCCAACCAGGTTCAACACGAAGAGAAACAGCGCACCTACTTGCCCTCGCGCCTGATTCGGAAAAATCACCTGCAAAGCCGCAACGGCGGTGCCCATGGCGAGCGCCAGAAAGAAAATCCCGGGAGCGAATAGCGCCAGCGTCCACTGTACGCTCGTCATCATGGTGGAAGGCACGAGAAACAGCAAGATCCCCGCCGCGCTGACCAGCGCGACCTTCAATCGCGCGTCCAAAACGCCGCGTTTCTGCCAGCGATCGCTCAGCCAACCTCCCCAATACATTCCCGAACAGGCGAATACGATCAGAATCAACGCGAGCGTCTTGCCGGTCTGCGCCGGCTTCCATCCGTGCACCCGAAGGAAATAAACCGGCGTCCATTGCATCACCGCATAGTTGCACGTCGCCTGAAACGCCATCCCCAAAGAAATCCCCACCACCGATTGCCATCGCAGCCGCATCTGCGCAAATGCTTCGCCGAAAGTGGCGCGGGTGATGCGGCCGGAGGCGTCCAATTGCAGTTGCCCGCGCTCCGGCTCACGGATGGTAAGAGCCAGCAGCGCGAACAACAGGCCGGGCAATCCTACGATCAAAAACGTCACGCGCCAGGAAGCGATCGCGCCCAAAATGGGGACGTGGAGAACTGGAGTGTTGCTGAGCGTCTGCACCGTGACTCCGCCCACCGTCTGCGCCAGCGCAGTTCCGAAAAACAGCCCCATGTAGTAGACGCTGATCGCCGCGCCCATGCGCTCGCGCGGAACATAATCGGCGATGAGGGAATAGGCCGCAGGCCCCAATCCGGCCTCGCCTACGCCTACGCCGATGCGCGATAGAAATAGCGCACCGAAAGTCGTCGCCGCGCTGCACACACTGGTGAAGCAGCTCCACACGACGACGCACACCGCGACCAACCCGCGCCGGTTCAGGCTGTCTACCATGCGGCCTAAGGGCAGCCCCATGAAGGTATAGAACAGCGCGAACGCGAATCCGCCCAAAAGCCCGATTTGAGTATCGTCGACTTTCAGATCGTACTCGATCTGCGGCACCAGAAGGCTCAAAATACTCCGGTCCACGAAGGAGAGCATGTAGATCGCGGTCAGCACGATGACCACGTACCAGGCGTAAGGCGATGTCTTCTCCAGTGGCCTGCGCGGCGATTGAGTGACGGCGGGCTGAGTCATAGTGACTTGGTTTAGCGCGCACAACGCATTCGCTGTGCGCTTTTCGATTCTACACCGTCTTATCTTTGGCGTAGCACAGAGGCTCCAGTCCGCATTCGGCGCAGCGCGGCTTGCGCGCCGTGCATAAGGCGCGTCCG
>JASIEN010000181.1 GCA_030045935.1 Candidatus Sulfotelmatobacter sp. | reverse complement strand
GCCGACTGCACCGCGTTCCAGGCGTTCGCCGCCGGAGCGTTTGAGCCGGAGCAAGTGGCGCAAAGTGGAGCGACGGCGGCTCTGGCACCTTCGCGGGCTGCGTGGGTGATGGTGCCATAAATACGGAATGCTTGGCCGAACCAGAAAATTCCGATCAGAATCATGAGCAGAACGGGCAGAACGGCGGCAAATTCCGCGATCTCGCTGGCGTTCGTATCCCGCGCCAGTTGGCGGCTCTTCGTGCTGGGGTCAAACCTGCTCCGATTAAACGTGCTCCGATTAAACATGGCTAACGTATTCCCCGCATCTTGAAAGTCCAGGCCCCGTAAATGATCGTACTCAAAGCCAGCGCCACCCCGTAGGGGACTTTTAAAGACTGCGGATTATCCAGCGAAACCTCAGCTCCCGGCATGTGAAATCGCATCATCGATGCCAGCATGGCCCCGATATTACGCAGCGTTTGCTTTATTCTCCGTTTGTAGATGACCAGCGCAAAGGCCATCAGTCCTGCGACAAAAACCGATGCCATGAGCACATCGGTCAGGATGGCCGGACCAACGAATGCCCCTAAAGCGCCCGCCAGCTTCCAGTCGCCTGCGCCCAATGCGTGCAACAGCACAAAAGGCAGTAGCAGTAATAACCCCAACCCGGCGCCGAGCAGGGAAGTTTTCAATCCGCCCCAGCCGGCGGTTGCGGCGTTAGCTGCCAGACCTGCCGCGAATCCCGAAACAGTGAGCCAATTGGGAATGCGCCGCCAGCGCCAATCGGTAAACCCGGCGATGAACGCCAATGCGACCGCCAGCCCCAGTGTGATTGGCTTCAAGCCTGCTCCCTGCGCTTCTGTGGCGGATTGTCACATAGAGAAATCAAAGTTTCAAGGTTGCGGAAGTTTCCATAGTCGCGCAAAACCGATAGCTGAGGTGTCATTCCGAAGCCCCGCGATTTCATCAGCGGAGCGAGGAATCTCAAGCCCCGTAACCCGTGGCGAGGAGATCCCGTCGCCGTGCAGCTCGGGGCAGGCTCTTCGCTCCGCCTGAAAAACGGTTCCGCTCAAGATGACACCATACGGCCGGAAGTAACAAAGGTCCGGAATCTCCGGACCTTTCTGTCTTTGAAACATTGAGACGTGTGAAACTTTGAAACCTTGATCTATCTGTTGAAGGCGCCTGCGGCGTTGTGTTCGGCCACGATCTTCTTGGCGTTATCGACAAGCGCTTTGGCCTGAGGGAGTAGTTCCAGTCCCTTCAGCACTTCGGGATCAGTTTCCGCGCGAACTTTCAATCCTTCATCCTGACCGAAAGCGTCCACGAAGATTTCGGCTTTAATGTTGGATTTCAGCCAGTCTGCGTTGTCCAGCAAATCGGCCTGGGTGTAGGTAATGCCCTCTTCGTCCAGTGATTTCCGGAAGTCCTGTAACACCGCTTCGTCCACCTCAAAACTCTTTGTCGGGCGATGGCTCACGACGTAGCGCTTGGCGAAATTGAAGAAGGCATAGTGCTGAAGCAGCGTGTCCTGGAAGTGATTGCTTTTGATCGGAGGAATCGTTACGTCGGGTGTTATTCCACCACCGCCGTAAACCGTGCGTCCGCTGTCGGTGAGCTTAACTTCGCGATTGACCGTGCTGTTGGCCGTACTGTCGTCGCGGTTGTAGTAGTAATCATAGAGCGAGATGTTGCTGTAATCGCGCTGAATGAGGCGCCCGCTCGGAGTATAGTAATGCGCTGTGGTCAGGGCCAAACCAGTGTTTTCGGTCAATGGATACACCGTCTGCACGAGGCCTTTGCCGAACGTGACTTCACCTACGATCAGTCCGCGGTCGTGATCCTGGATGGCGCCGGAAACGATCTCAGCGGCCGATGCGGTCAGGCGGTTTACCAGCACCACGATCGGATAATCCTTGCCGCCATTGCCGTGCTGCGCCACATAGCGTTTTTCAGCCGAAGCGCGCCCGTGGTGGGAAACGATAAGCTGACCCTTCTTCAGAAATTTGTCAGCAACTCCCACACCCTCACTCAGCAACCCGCCAGGATTGCCGCGCAGGTCGAGAATCAAGCCCTTCAGATCACCGAATTCGTCGAGCGCCTTGGATACTTCTTCTTCCGTGGTTTCATTGAATCCGGTGACGTGCATGTAACCGATCCCCGGCCGGATCAGGAAATGCACGTCAACGCTGTAGCGCGGAATCTCGTCGCGCACCAGCGTGAACTCCATCGGCTTTTCCACGCCTTCGCGCGAAATGCTGATGTGGACCGTCGTTCCTTTCGGCCCCTTCAGCATGTCAGCCACATCAGGTGTGGACATATTTTCGGTCGATTTGCCATCGACCGCGATGATCACGTCGCCAGGATGAATTCCCGCCTTGTAGGCCGGTGTACCCACGAACGGGAAGATCACGATGACTTTGTTATTGCGGGGTCCGACGGTCATGCCAACGCCGTAATATTTACCGCGCTGGTCTTCGCGCATCAGGGCATAAGATTTGGGATCAAAGAAGTTTGAGTGCGGATCGAGCGCGTGAAGCATGCCCGGAATAGCGCCGTTGTAGATGGCCTTGTCCGGGTTGACCGGCTCGGCATAGTTGTCCTCGACGACCGCGTAGACGTCGGCAAATTCTTTAAGACTATCTTTGACGTCAGAGTCGCTGCTGAGCGACGTCTGCTGCCCAGTTCGCTGGGCGAAAAGAATGCCCAGAAAACCGCAGGCGAGGAGAAAAAAAACTACCAGGAAGAGAGACCGGCGAGAACTACTGGCCATCGTGAATTTTCCTTCTTTTGGGGCTTGCTGCCTCACCCCAGATGCGGCGCTGAATGAACGCAGTATACCATCTTAATAGACTGATCCGGACCACGGGCGTCACCAAGGTAATCAGCGCTGAGAACTCCTTTTTCTAAGATGCGATTGCGGGCAGGGAAGTTCCGGAAAATGCGCTCATTGCCGCTTTCTCCCCGCCGCATTATCATTGTGCCCATGAGCTTTTCCGATACCATCTTTCTTTTTTTTCTGGCCTTGATTCTGTTTGGGCCGAAGAAACTGCCGGAGATCGCTCGCCAGGCTGGCCGCCTGCTGGCTGAATTGCGCCGCGCTTCCAACGAATTCCGGTCGCAGATCGAGAGTGAAATCGCCCACCTTGAAGTCGAAAAGAACCGCACTACCCAGCAACCTGCTTCTGCTGCTGCGACCCTCAACCCGGTGCCGGAGGCATCCATGCCGCGATTGAACGAACCTGCGACTTTAGCCGAGCCTTCGATTCCGCCCTCGTCGCCATCTTCAGAAGATGCCAAAACACATGCTGACGGCAATTCGGCACCGAACGCTGGCGGCAATGTGGCGATTTCGGATATACCTTCGCCTGCGCCTCAACCATCGCTTGAAGTAACTACTGCGGCACAACAGGATTCGCATGTTTGATTCCGCCGTGGACGCTTCGAGGCCGCCGGAAGCCAAGCCCGAAGCCATGCCCACCATGGGCTTCCTCGATCATCTCGAGGAGTTGCGCCGCCGGCTCGTTTATTCCCTGGGTGCCGTTGCCGTCGGTTTTTTTGTCTGCTGGGGATATCGCGAGAGGATCTATGCCTTCATGCAGAAGCCGATCATGGATGCGCTTCGGGCTAACGGCACGACTGACAAGCTGGTTTATCTCAACCCCATCGAACCCTTCAACCTTTACTTGAAGATTGCCGCGCTGGCCGGCTTGTTTCTTACTTCTCCATTTGTTCTTTATCAGGTATGGATGTTCATTTCGCCGGGACTTTATCGGCGCGAAAAGCGCTACGTAGTACCATTCATGGTTTCGACGATTGCGCTTTTCGCCATAGGTGGATATTTCGGCTATCGCATCGTTTACCCTCGTGCGCTCGATTTCCTGATCGATTTCAGCAAGCAGTTCCAGCCGATGATCACCATCTCTGAATACACGTCCTTATTTCTCAGCATTATTTTAGGGATGGGACTGGTGTTCGAAATGCCGATAATAATTTTCTTTCTGGCGCTGATGGGCATCGTTTCGGCGGGCTTCATGTGGAAGAATTTTCGCTACGCGATTTTGCTGATTTTCATCGTGGCCGCGATCGTGACGCCCACGCCTGATGTTCTGAGCATGTGCATTTTCGCTGCGCCTATGGTGGCACTGTACGCGGTGAGCATCGGCATTGCGTGGTTTGTGCATCCCACACAGCGACGGGCGCGCAGAGAAAAGCAGGCATCGTGACGACGGTTTCGGGGCCCGACCCGTGTGACTCCGTCCGTCTGGTTTTTGCTGCTAGTGGTGAGGCTTCAATCCAGTAAAGGCTTAACCTCAGCGGCTCGAAGCCGCATCTCACCCTCGCCGTGATCGGCACGACTGGGAGTCGTGCCCTTCCCGGTTTCGCCATGCCGGGGAAGCTGTTATAAGAATCTCTGAGGGAATCCGGTGCTACGGTCAGTCAAATTCAGTACGATTCTTTTCGCGCTCGCGCTGATCGTCATCGCCTGCGATCAAGACAAGACGAGCAGCAAGCAGACCGCGCAAACTCCGCTTGCAAATAATTCCACAGACGAGATTACGCCGAAACTCAACTTCCCTCCCGACACCGGCCCGCTGCCCAAGTTTGATGGTGACCGTGCCATGCAGTACACGAAGGAAATCGTTGCCTACGGGCCCCGTCCCCTTGGCAGCGCGAACCACAAGAAAGTTGAAGAGTACATTCTCGCCCACTTGAAATCCGACGACGTTGAAAACGACGTCTTCACCGCCGACACTCCCGACGGCAAGTTTCCAGTTCACAACATTGTCGATAAATTTCCGGGCACAAAAGAGGGCATTATCGTCGTTGCCAGCCACTACGATACAAATTACCCGCTGCGCAACACGTCGTACGTGGGCGCTAACGATGGAGCGTCAACCAGTGCGCTTCTGCTCGAAATGGCGAATCAGCTTCGCGGCAAGCCGAACGACGGCTACAGCGTCTGGCTAGTCTGGGACGACGCCGAAGAATCGATCCGGCCGGATACCGAGATCCCCTTTGAGCAAGATGCTCTATACGGAATCAAACATCTGGCGGAGAAGTGGGAGTCTGACGGCACTTTGAAAAAAGTAAAAGCGTTTATTCTGGCCGACATGATTGGCGACGCCGACCTGGATATTGACCGGGAAACGAATTCAACTCCCTGGCTGGAGGATGTGGTTTATGAGGCCGCCTCTCGCCTGGGTTATCAATCTCATTTCTTTGCCCGCAGAATAGAAATTCTGGACGATCACCTTCCATTCCTGAAGCGTGGCGTACCGTCTGCTGACCTGATCGATTTCAGCTATGGCTACAATAACGTTTTCTGGCATACTCCGCAGGACACAGTGGACAAGCTCAGCGCAAAGAGCCTAGAGATCAGCGGCAGCACCGTTCTCGAAACCATCCGCATTCTCGACAAGATGGAGCCGTTGCCACCGAAATGATTTCCATTGTCGATTTCCAATTGCCGATTAGAATCTGACGAAACAATTTGCAAATCGGAAATCGACAATTGGCAATTTCGCTGCTGCCTTGGCTGCTCTTCAATCTGTTCGCCATAGTTCTGCTGACGCTTGATCTTCGCCTCGGCGCACCCAGAGGTTCGCGCCAAGCCTTCCGTCGAACCGCTATGTGGATCAGCCTGGCTGCCGCTTTCGCGGCGCTGCTGTTTTTTTGGCAGGGACGCCAGCCGGCTCTCGAATTTGTCACTGGATACGTGCTCGAGCTCTCGCTCAGCGTGGACAACCTATTTCTTTTTCTCGTGATCTTCCGCTATTTCGCAGTTCCCGATGCAGAACAGCACACGGTTCTTTTCTGGGGAATTCTCGGTGCCATGCTGATGCGTGGCATCTTCATTCTCGCCGGCGTCAGTTTGATTCACCGCTTCCACTGGGTGCTCTACGCTCTGGGCGCCCTGCTTATCTATAGCGGCTTTC
>JASIEN010000180.1 GCA_030045935.1 Candidatus Sulfotelmatobacter sp. | reverse complement strand
CTTGACCGAACATCCGTACGGTCGGGAAGTTGGTGTACTCACCGGTTTGCCCGCCATCGCCTCCTCCAAGGCTTGTGAAACGTAATTCGTGGCACTAGCGATGTCGCTTTGGTCCGTCGTAGCCTTGCTGTCGATCGCTCCGTCGTAGATCAGCACACCGGAGGGATTAATAACGAACATGTGCGGAGTCGTCTTGGCCGCATACAGACGCCCGAGGTTGCCTTCAGGATCCAGGAGAGCTGCCGTAGGCACGGCGTTCATCCGCTTCATATATTCATTCTCTTGCGATGCCGTCATATAGCCCTGCAGCCCGGGCGCGGAAGAGATCACGGTGAACCAGATCACGCCTCGGTCCGTCCACTGTTTTTGTAAGCGCTCCATGTTGCCGCTCTCGTAGTGCTTCCGCGTGTAAGGACAGCCGTTGTTGTGCCACTCCAAAACCACGAACTTCCCGCGGTATGCGGAGAGCTTCTGGGTGTGGCCGTTGCTGTCGGTGGCCTGGAAATCCGGCGCCGGTTCCCCCACTCTCTGCGCCTGCGCCGAACAGGCAAGCAGAATCGAGACTGTCAAACCAAAACATAAATTCCGTTTCATGATCATCTCCATAATTTTGAAATTCAGCGGGACGCTTGTGCCACGGGAACGTCTACCAGGTACGCCATTCCCGAGATGAGCATTACGCCTTTTAAGTGTGAAATCGGCTTCAACAGATGATTCGATTTCTTAAGATGCATGCGAACGCCTCCTGGAATCGCGCTTGCCGGCTGCGGGGCGGCATTATCCACCTGTTCCTCCTGTAACGGAAAGAATTCAGGATCTGTCGCCAATCGTCCAGTTCTCACAGTGAACAGGAATTCGTCGCCAACAGAAACGGCCGAGATCTTCCAGCCCTCTGGTATCGGTTTGGGTAGTCGGCGGCGGGCGGCATCAAACAATGGAAGGTCCGAACTTGCTCGGGCGTGGGCTTTTACGGGCAGCACCAGAACGAGTTGCTTCTCTCCGGGGATACAGACGTCACGGCAAACTAAATAGCGGACGTGCGCGCCAATTTTCTCGGTCACTCCTTCTTTTAGTCCTAATGGAAGCCGCACAGCGACAGGAAGCAAGACTTGATGCTCGTAGCCGTAGTCCACTAACGGAGGAGTAGATAACCGCGATGGGTAAGGCCACTGAATGGAACTGACCTGGAATCCCGCTGGCAATTCCCATTCGATCCGTGGGGGCTCTCCCGAATCGCCGGGGTTGACCCAGTAGGTGTGCCAGCCTTCTTCTAGATCAAAGCGGATTCCCAGCCGGAGTTGTCGCTGGGGCACAATCGCATCCTGGTCGGAGACGAGTTCCAATTTTGCGTGCTGGTCGGCAGAATCTTCGGCAAGCGTCACTGTGGGGACGAAAAGCCACATGGACGCGAGCAGAAAGCAGGAAATCAACCGAATTAGGGGACGTGCAGAACACATGCAATTAAAGCGATAGAGGCAGACACTTCCCTATTTGATGCCGATTCTCCAGAATCAACTCGTTAAGTTTATGCGTTTGGGACGCCCCTTCTGTCGGAAAGTTGGCAAATCTTTACGTTGCAGAATCTCGGAGGGCACGGTGCAAATCAGCATCTGAAAAACTGTGACTCGCAGTGCCGCGGAGAGACAGAAGAGCGCCGGACAGATCTCCGAGCTAGGGATTATCGGATAACTGGCAGTCGTTCCCAAAGGTGAAGGAGTGCACCATGACACCAGAACCCTCTGGCTGCAGCGAAACCAGATGAGCGCCGAAGACCGGGCTACGCACGAGATAATACATGCGGGCATCACTGACTTCGATGTATGCGCCTTTGGCGTCGAACCTGACATCGGCGCCCGCGCTTTCTTTGGGCAGCGGAGCTCCATCTTGAAACAGGTTTACACGCGCACTCTTTCCTTCTTTCAAGCTGAGCACAGCGTACAGCGAGCGGGCGTGATAGCGAATTTCGGCAGTGGCTCCATGCCCCTCGGAAACGACGCCGTCTTTCTCGATTCGCCAGCGGCCAATCAGCATTGCGGCGCCATCGGCAGGTGAGTGCGGAGGCTGAAAATCCGCAACATCGCCGGTGTGATGACCTGCGATGTCGTCGACCGCGCTGCGGCCATAGATTTCACCGAGGAACATTTCCTGCGTGGTTACGCCGCACTCCCGCCTGAATTCGTTTTCGTCAGGATCGAGATCGATTTTCATCACTTCTGGGTGCGACGCTGCAAGAAGAGCGCGAAGCTTCTCTTCCATCACGCGATTATTCCCCTCTCCGAAAACCTTCATCACTATGTTGCCCTGCGCGTCGATGAGGAAGCGGGTAGGCCAGCCTTCAACGCCGTATGCTTTCCAGTCGGCACCGTTCTGATCGGCCACAACCGGCCAGGGCAGGCGGAAGCGTTGCGCGGCGGCGCGGACGTTGTTCACGTCGAATCCGATGTTGAATTCGCCGTAGTGCACACCGATCACTTCGAAGCCGAACTGGTGATATTTGCGGTACCAGCGCTTGACCACGCCGAAGTCGCGAATGCAGTTGATGCAGGTGTACTCCCAGAAATCGATGAGCACAACCTGGCCGCGATAGCCGGATATTTGGTGCGGTGCGGGAGCGCCTTGGTCGAGCCAGACGTCACTCGATGAAAAATCAGGAGCGCGATGGATGCTGGTGTCGACTTGCCCGGTCAAAGCAACTGCGGGCAATGACAGGATAACGAACAGGACCGGAATAGCTCGTCGGAATGGCATGTGGGCAAGGCGCAGCGCGTGCGGCATATGGCTCAGGCCCATATTAGGTTTTGG
>JASIEN010000179.1 GCA_030045935.1 Candidatus Sulfotelmatobacter sp. | reverse complement strand
ATTTCCGAGATAGCCTTTACTCCGCGACCGACTCTTGTTCGCGCCGGATCGACCTCATATCAATGCCCAATTGCTCAGCCTTCTTGTACAGATGGCTGCGCTCCATACCCAACGACTTGGCGGCGAGAGTTACGTTTGAATGGCTGCGCTTGAGTTCCGCCAGAATAACATCACGCTCGAATGCATCAACGCGATTGGCCAGCGACCCCGAGGAAAATGCAGCAGCTTCCAAAGCGCCCGTAGCGCCGGTTTTCGGCAAAGCCAGCTCCACGGTGGCCAGGTCAACTTCACCATTCGCCGCCAGCAGCATCAAACGCTCCACCATATTACGCAGTTCACGCACATTCCCCGGCCAGGCATAGGACTGCAAAGCCTGCATGGCTTCCGCACTGAACTGCACCGGCTTCCATCCATTCTGCGCGCAAACCTGCGCCGCGAAGTGCGCGACCAGCGCCGGAATATCGTCGCGGCGTTCGCGCAAAGGCGGGAGCACAAGGGGGAATACATAAATCCGATGAAAAAGATCGCGGCGGAATTTTTCCTCGCGCACGCGCGCTTCGAGATCACGATGCGTGGCCACGATTACGCGTACATCCGTGCTTACGGGCTTGTCTCCGCCAACGCGCTCCACTTCTCCTCCTTCGAGAACGCGCAGTAATTTGGCCTGCATGGCGAGCGGCATGTCACCGATTTCATCGAGAAAAATCGTGCCGCGATGGGCCTGCTCGAACTTGCCGATATGGCGGCCTGCGGCGCCGGTAAACGAACCTTTTTCGTGTCCAAAAAGCTCGGATTCAATCAGCTCGACAGGAACGGCCGCGCAGTTGAGCGTTATAAACGGTCCGCCTGCGCGCGGGCTGCGCTCATGAATGGTGCGTGCCACGAGCTCCTTTCCTGTGCCCGTGTCGCCCAGTATGCAGACGCGCGTCTCGCTGGCGGCAACGCGATCCAGCTGTGCCATGACCAGCTGCATGGCCGCGCCCTGCCAGACAATTTCATGCTTGCCTAAACGCTGTTTGAGCTGCCGGTTTTCGGTTTCCAGACGGCGCAGTTTCAGCGCATTCTCGACGGTCACCAGCAGCTTCTCGGTAGAGGTTGGCTTTTCCAGAAAGTCGAGCGCGCCAAGCCGTGTTGCCTGCACGGCCATTTCAATATCGGCCTGGCCTGACATCATGACAACCGGGGAAGCAACCCCTTGCGCTTTGAGTTCCTCCAGCAAAGCGATGCCATTTTTCCCAGGCATCACCACATCGGAAAAGATCACGTCGAAATTCTGCGCCCTGGCCAGTTCTATTGCTTTCCCCGGGTTGTCGCACACAGCGGCCTCATGTCCGGCGAGACGAAATGCGCGCGCCAGCGACGCCAGCGTATTCGGGTCATCGTCGACAATCAAAAGATGCGCTTTGGCTGCCAGCGGCTCCTCCTAGACCCCTGCCGCAGTCTGTTCGAGTTCCTGATTTACGTTCCGCGGCAATTCGACCACAAAGCTGGTGCCATGTCCCGGTTCGCTCTGCACACGAATTCTTCCTCCATGGTCGCTGACTACAGATTGCACAATCGCCAAGCCAAGCCCCGTGCCATGCTGTTTGCTTGTGTAATAAGGGGTGAAGATGCGCTCACATTCCTCCGGCGTCAATCCCGCGCCGGAATCGGCAACCTCAATTATCACCTTGCCATCATTCGCCCTGGTGCGCAGGGTCAGCTTGCCGCCTTGCGGCATGGCATCGACCGCGTTCAGCACCAGATTCGAAATCGCTCGATGCATCAGCTCAGGATCGGCTGACACAGGCGGCAGACACGGGTCAAGATCCAGATCGCAAACGATCTTTGAATGTTCAGCCGCGACAAAGCGCGCCCGGAAAAGTTGCGAGGCACCGCGCACCACCTCATTCAACTGCACGCTCCGCAACCGCGGCTGCGGCATTCTGGCAAAATCGCTAAAGCGGTTGATGATTTCCTTCAAGTTCGCGATCTCGGCCAGAAGCGTTCTTGCACTTTCCCGAAAAACTTCGTCGAACTGCTCCATAGCATGCCCTGAGCCGTCCGGCGAAGGGGCCTGCCCTGAACTGGAGGACGAAGGGCCCTGCTGCCGCGCGCGAATCAGATTTTCCATGGTGAGTTGCAGTGGGAAAAGCGGGTTTTTCAGTTCATGCGCCAGACGCCGCGCTAGCTCGCGCCATGCAGCAACCCGCTCAGCTTGTAATAACCGCTCGCGCTGGGCGAGCAACTCCGCGGTCATATGATTAAACGAATCAGCCAGTTGCGCTAATTCGTCATGGCCAGTGGCATCCACGCGCACGTTCCAGTTTCCACCGCCAACTTCTCTGGCCGCAGCCGCAAGTTGCTCCACCGGACGGGTCACGCGCGCCGCCGCCCAGCTGCTGAGAAGAATCGCCAGCAGAATGCCGCCGCCCCCCGCCATCAGCGCCGCAAACCGGATTCGCCGCATCAGCTGAACATAAGCCCGGCGCGAATTCCCGATCAACAGAATGCCCAGCAAGGGACGATTTTTGTGACCGGGGCCCATCAAAGGAATCGCGTGAAAAAGTTCATCTTCGGCGGCATTATTCGACCAGTGCACAATCGCAGCGCTTTCCTGATTCGACTGGCGCACGGCATCGATCAGAGCCTGCAATTTGTCTGCGGGATGCTTGGTGTCGCCATTTGGAACGGAGGGATCGACGAACATTTCCCGTGAGAACCGCTCGCCCCGGTTCTGATAAAGCAGGGCGCGCATACCTGCCAGCACATCAAGAGAAGCAAGAAAGTCTTTATCCAGACGGCGGCCGCCAACAACGTATATGGGGTTTTCTGCAGCGCCCACCGCTCGCACTGCGAATAACCCTAGAACTGTTCCCTGCTGTAATTCCTCCTGTTTCAGAAACGGCCCTTGATCAGCCGAAGCAGCCAGGCTCGCGATCGCAGTCTCAGGATAGCCAAATTTTGCCGGCCATTGCGCAGAGGAAACAATGTTCCCGTCGCTCTGTATGAATTCGAGGAAATCGAGTTGCGCGTTTTCCCCGGCTGTTTTCGCGGACTCGAAATAGGGCCCGTCATCGGCAGGCTTGCGATTGAGAGCGGCTGCCATGCGGCTCACCGATTCAGAGCGGGCAACCGCCTCGACCCGCCGCACTACGCCCTCGCCTTGATGATTGAATTCACGCTGGAACTGAGCGACCAACCCCGCGGTTCGTTCATCTTCGCTGCGATCGAATGCCCGCCGCGTGACTGCCGAAACCAGCAGTGTGACTGCCAGCACCGAAACACACACAGTCACCGAAAAAACCAGCAACAGTTTGCGGCGAAACGTCATGGGCGTGCACTCTCCCGCAGATTGCGGGATTGTTCGCATCATATCTCACCACAACCGGATGCAGCGACGATCTACCGTTGCTCCGTTTGACTGCTCTGGTTCGGCACGCTCATGCTGCGCAAAACGTCATTCGCGAAGAAGTACTTGCCATCCGCCGGCACCATCATGATCTGCAGCTTGTCCGATAGCCGCTCGGCGACAATCTTGTTGATCAGCAGCGGATTGTCCTTCAAAATCGCTGATTCTCCCTGCAGTCGCTGCGCATCGGCTGCCGCGACTACGCGGATGCGCTCTGCTTCGGCTTCTGCCAACACTTTCCGTTTCTCACTTTCGGCCTTACTGTCAATAATCTTCGCTTGTGCTTCTGCATCCGCCAGCACTTTGCGCCGCTCGCTTTCCGCCTTGCTGTCGATCACTTTCGCCTGCGCATCGGCTTCGGCGTTCTGAATCGTAGCTTCTTTGTGGGCCTGCGCTTCCAGCCGGCTCTGCTCGATCTGTTTCTGCTTCAGTGGCAATGTATATTGCATCGCATCGGCTTCACCCTTTGCCTGCAACACGTGGGCCTGCGCCTCGCCTTCGGCCGCCTTGATCTGCTGAACCTTGGCAGCCTCAGCCTCATACTCGGCAATCTTCACTTGCTTGGCCTTCAATTCAGTTTCCACTCCCATGCGATCATTTTCTTGCTCCTTCAGCAGCAACTGCTCCAGGCCCTTCGCATACTCGGGCGGCAATTGGATGTCACGAAGCATTACTTCCTTCACCACGATCCCATCGGCGCCCAGCTTCTGCGTAATCAAGGCCCCAGCCCGCTGCCTCACCTCCTCGCGCTTCGCTGAAAAAACGTCACGCACCGTGTAATTCGGCACGATTTCACGCCACGCACTGGCCACGACCGGTGGCACGATCTCCCTCTCGACGGGGCGGGGCAAATTCGCCTTAATGTAGTCCAGCTTCTTCGCGTCCAGCCGATAGCGCACCGTAATCGCGAGTCCGAGTGTCAGCCCTTCTCTTGCCTGGACATCAAGAAACTGTGTCTTGGCCGAAGCATTTTTTGCGGCCACACCTCCATCTTCTAAGACACTGGTAGTGAAGATTTGGTCTCGGATGTCGAATAGCGCCACGTCCTCAACCAGAGGCACAACCAGGTGTGCTCCGGGATAAAGCGTTCCCGGCAGAGATCCGCTAATTTGGCTGACGCGGACAGCCGCCATTCCACTGGGCACGATCACGATGCTGAAAGCCAGGAGCAACGGCCCCCAGGACAGCATGGCCAATGCCAGCGAAGTGCGCCAGCGGACCACAACCGGCACGGCGGCTCCGGAGTCGCGGGGGCTTTCGAGAACTCGCCGGTACAGCCACTCGCCATACAGGTCGTAGCTCAGTATGCCCGCAGCCGCGGCGATCATCACGAACCCGCCTGCCATCAAGAAATACTTCAATGCCAGCATTGTCGTTCTCCTCTGCGCTGGTGACGCTCACTTCGATTCGCGCCTTAGCCCTTCTGCCCGGTTTTCGCTGCCGCGGGAACTAACTTCGAAGCGTGCGGCGTCGCGTTCTGACGTGCAAAGAACACCCGGAAGACCTGCCCGAAGATCAATTCTTCGGCCAGCAATGCCACAGCAATTGAAAAAATCAGGCCCGCAACGACCGCTATAAGTGTCATCAACATTTGCATAATCGCCCCCCGGGCTTACAGCTTCTGGCGCTTAGCTCTTAGCTCGAGCTCCGTCTCATGGAATGGTTTAGAGCACGAAGGGTCCCAACCTTTCATGTAACTGGCAGTAATAGACTTGCTCTTTCAACGGCAGGGCTTTGCACGTGTCACTTCCAACACGGTGTCCACGGGCTGACACGCGAAACAACAACAGACGAACCAAGCGGTGAGAAGGAAGCTGAGAACTGAGGCAGAAAGCTAGTGCCAAGAGCTAAAGGCTAAAAGTCTTGAGCTTTAGGCTTTAAAGCGCCCGGCCCCTGCCGTCTGGGGTAACGGCTCTGTGGGGTTCTGTGGGTTGGAGCCGGGCGATCTTTAACTAG
>JASIEN010000178.1 GCA_030045935.1 Candidatus Sulfotelmatobacter sp. | reverse complement strand
CGACGAGTTGTAATCGATGCCGTCTGACGCGTCATCCAGCGACTTGGAAAACGTATAGCCTGCAAAGCCACTGAATCCGTGCCAGCGCTGGATTCTCAGCGTCGCTTGCAGTGCGTTGTAATTCGATGCGCTGATGGTCGCGAACTCATCCATAAACGTGTAATTCGGATTCGGCCGGTTTCCATATTCATCCGGCTGGTTCGCATCCCGCAGCCGCACCAGCTTGGTGCCTTTCGTTCCCACATATCCGAGCTGCACGGCGACATTGGGCGCCAACTGCTGCTGAACATTAAAATTCCAGCTCTGCGTGTAGGGGGTGACAAGATTCTGTGGAGTGAAAAATATCGGGAATGGAGCCGAAGCCGGCGTCAATATCGGTCCCGCCGCGCCCGTCCATTGCACGTAATTAAAATTCAGCGGCAGAACCGGACGCGGCCCCAGCGGCGGCGTAACCAGCCCGGCATCGTCCGTATAATTTGCGATTAGCAAGTCCTGCGGAATGTAATCGTAATAAATCCCGTAACCGCCGCGCACAACCGTGTTCTTCAGCGCATTCCAGGCAAATCCGAATCGCGGGCCGAAATTATTCAAGTCGCGCTTATACGCGCCCTGCAACCCGTCGGTACCCACCATCGCCAGATTTCCGTCCGCGCCAAGATTGGCAAGCACATTGTCGGTTTCGCTGATCGGGCCAAAATATTCCCAACGCAAGCCAAAGTTCACCGCGAGTTTTGGCGTCGCCCGAAAATCATCCTGGGCAAAAAAGGAAAGACCGTTGTTGATGGTCGTGCGCTGAGTGTTGCCTGACTCTGCGTTAACGTACGAAACGTCTCCCGTATAATAAGCAGCCAGAATGTCGGCGCCCTCGTCGGTTGGGATCAACATGTTGTCCGGGGCAAAAACGAACTCGCCCCTCTCCAGGTTGTCATTGAACGCATTTATGTTTGCCCGTCTGACCTCGCCTCCGAACTTCACCGTGTGGCGGCCATGCGTCCAGGTGAAGTTATCCAGAAACTGAAAGCTCTGGCTCACTCGCCCTCGCGGAATGCTGTATCCCGTCGCACCCAGATTATCGAAGATTCCGCCGAAATCGATTTCCGGCAGCCCCAGCTTGCCCGTGCCAAGATCGAGCCCCAACGAGGAAGGGTTGAAGTTTGAATCGAGCGACGTGAAGGAAGTCCGATACCGGCTGTATCCAAAGCGAATTTCATTCAGCTTCTGCGGGCTGATGGTCGAAAGCAGGCTGAGTGAAACCACTTGCACCCGGGTGGGTGACTGCTGCGCAAACTGTGCCAGGCGCGAACCTGCACCGGCTCCCAGTCCACCCAGCGGAAAAACCTGTGTGCTGCTGGCATATGCATACCGGCCGGTGAGAATCTCACGGTCGCTGATGTTCTCATCAATCTTTGCGATAGCGCTGTTGACATTGTTTGTATCTTCCACGCTGTCGGCCACAGTACCGGTCGTCCCGTTAAATCCCGTAGCAGTGGGGAAAAAGTTCAGAACCTGCGTGAGCGCGGGATTCGGTGTAGCGCCCGTCGAAATCACATAGTTCTGAGCCTCAGTGATCTGCGCCGCCGTCGGAACAAAGGCCGTGAAATCGGACCCCACGCGTTCGCGCTGGCCCTCATAAGCGCCGAAGAAAAAGGTCTTGTTCTTGATAATGGGTCCGCCAAGCGAGCCGCCGAACTGATTGTTGCGGAACTCGCTCATGGGCGCGGGAGAGCGATCAAAATAATTTCGAGCATCGAACAGGTCGTTGCGCAGGAATTCAAACGCCGTACCGTGCAACTGGTTACTTCCTGACCTGGTAATGATATTGATGACCGCGCCGCTGTTTCGCCCGTACTCGGCGGGAAACTGGGTTTGCAAATTGAACTCCGCGATCGCATCGATCGGCAGCAACGACGCTGGTGCACCGCCAATACCGGTCTGGTTCAGCGCCGAGTTGTTGAAGAAAGGATCGTTATTGTCCGTTCCATCCAGTGTGTAATTGTTCGACCGGTCACGATTTCCGTTGATGCTGAACTGCCCGAATCCATACTCCACCGCTGCCACACCCGAGGGTTCCACCGTTGCTCCGGGCACCAATGCGACCAGCTTGCCGAAATCGCGTCCGTTCAGCGGCAGGTCGGTAACCAGCTTTTCGTCTACCACTTCGCCTAGCACATCGCGCGTGGTGTCTACCACTGGTGCGTTGGCGCTGACCACCAGTTGTTCGCTGGCTTGTTGCACTTTCATCTCAAAATCCAGCCCCGTATCCTGTCCCACGTTCACCACAACTCTTCGCTTTGCCACTGCAAGTCCCGTAGCCTCGGCCTTCACTTCGTATTCCCCGGCAGGCAGCTCTGCCAGAACATACTCGCCCTGATCATTCGCGGTCGACTCGCGCGACACTCCGGTAGCCACGTTGGTGGCCGTGATTTTCGCCCCCGTCACCAGACCTCCGCTCGGATCAGACACTTTGCCCCGGATCGATCCTCGAAAGCTCTGCGCCGAAATAAATGTCGGCCACAGAATGAAGACAATCGTCAGAACACGAAGCGATAGAGTTTTCCTGAGTGCCGTGAGTCGCAAAAACATAAGAACAACTCCTCCTGGGATGAGGTGTTGCGATGACTGGAATGCGATGCGAGGACTGTAGCGAGGCAAAGCGAGCAAAGTCAACTATGCATCAATGGAAGGCAAGAATCCAACGTTCAGCGGCTCCTTTGCGGCCCGTTTGCCGCATTTTGCGCCTTTTTTTGAAAAGTTTCTTTGGGCGAATTTTGCGGCTTTTTGAAGCCTGCCCTGAGAGAGCGAGAGCGACCGAACGGGCGGGCCTGGCCTTTTAAGATTTTTCGGATCTGTAATAAGGAAACTCAGCGCTTCCGACCTTCCTGATATTGGCCTCGGCGAATTCCACGCATCGGTCAAGTGCCGATTGCAATTCCCCCTCAAAGCGCGCAAGCTCGCCATCGCTGGTTTGCGGCGGCACAGGAATCAGCCTGCCAAACCGCAACAGCACCCGCGAAAACGGCATCGGTATCATCAGCCGGTCCCATGTATTCAGCACCCACGCTTTATCTACCGCGATGTGAAACGCCGTCATGGGCACGCCCGAAGATCGTGCCAGCGCCACCGGTCCGGGCTTCACCTTATATCTCGGACCGCGCGGACCATCCAACGTAAATGCCACAGTCCATCCCTCATTCAAAGCGCGCCGTAACCCCAGCAGCGCGCGCACTGCATTCCGGCTGCTCGACCCTTTCACTGGCACAAAACCCAGTTTCCTCACGATCCGCCCCATATATTCGCCGTCGTAGCTGTTGCTGCTCATGATGCGAATACCCATGTTGCGG
>JASIEN010000177.1 GCA_030045935.1 Candidatus Sulfotelmatobacter sp. | reverse complement strand
CCGCTACGACAAGATGCTGGCTCACGAAGAAATTCGCGCCATGATCACCGCACTCGGCACCGGCATCGCCAAATACGATTTTGACCCGTCGAAAGTACGTTACGGCAAAATCATTCTCATGACTGACGCCGACGTCGATGGCTCGCACATCCGCACCCTGCTGCTGACGTTTTTTTTCCGTCACATGCAGGAGTTGATCAAGCGCAACAACGTATTCATCGCGCAGCCGCCGCTTTATTCGATCAAGAAGGGCAAGTCGATCCAGTACGTGAAAGACGACGAGGCTTTCGACAAAATCATGCTGAAGCGCGCCGCCGACGGGCTGATCGTGCGCTATGGCGAAGGCGCGGCCAAGCTGGAAGGCACGAACCTCACGCGCTTCATGACCATACTCAAGGATTACCTCAACTTCTTCGACAAGGTCGACAAGCGCCTGCGCGACGAAGCAGCCACCGAACTTCTGCCCCGGCTGGATCTCTCGAAGCACGCCGATTTCGAGGGCGACAAGAAAACTCCACCGAAGAAGATCGAGAAGCTGGAGCGCGAACTGAAGCGCCTGCAAAAAGACCGCAAGTTCAAAGAAGTCGAAAGCCGCTTCGACGAAGAGCACAATTTGTGGGAAGTAAAGTTTGTCAGCTCGCAAGGTTCCGAGCACGTCATCAACTGGGAGCTCGCATCCAGCCCAGAATGCCGCCAGCTGATTGCAAAATTCAAGCAGATCGAGCCATATCTCGAGCCACCGTTCGTAGTCGAAGCGTTGCCGAAAGCGAGTGTCAGCACAAACGCGGACGAAGAAGAAGAAGCTTCTTCTGCCGATGGAGACGCGACCAAAAAGTCTTCCAAAGCCGCGAAAGATGCTTCCGCGAGATCTGACAGCTCGAAAGCCGCGGCCAAGCCGCGGGCTTTGCCCGAGCCGGTCGAGAAAGCAAACGCCCGCGATCTGTTCGAGTACGTGAAAAAGGAAGGCAGCCGCGGATATGACATCCAGCGCTACAAAGGCCTTGGCGAAATGACCGCTCCGCAGCTCTGGGAGACCACCATGGACCCTGAACGCCGCACGCTGCTATCGGTCAAGCTCGAAGACATCGCCGAATGCGAAACCATCTTCACGACATTGATGGGCGAAGACGTCGAATCCCGGCGCAAGTTCATCGAAGAAAACGCGCTGGATGTGAAGAACCTGGATATCTAAGCGCCAGCCTTTCTCGCACGCATAGAAAGAAACACGTCCGCAGTATTGGAAGTCAGGGCTGGAGAATTTGCCCGGCCTGCGGACGGACGGTTTCGCCTTGAATTTCGCGGGCATCCCACGCGCCGCCCAGCGCCTTCACCAGATAAACAGAACTGACCATCTGCTGCCCCAGCAGTTGAGTCTGCAAGCGCTCATTTGACAGAAGCGTCGTCTGGGCGGTGATGACGTCGAGATAGCTTGTGGCTCCGCCAATGTAGCGGTTATTGGCAATCGTCAAAAGCCTGCGGGCGTCTTCGACAGCGGCGGTTTGCGTTGTGAGTGCCTGGTTCAGAGTGCTCAAGTTGCTGATGCCGTCTTCGACCTGCTGAAAGGCGGTGAGCACCGACTGACGATAATTCGCCACCGACTGGTCGTAAGCCGCACGCGCGGCGGCGAGATTGGCACGATTGCGCCCGCCCTGGATGATTGGCTCGAGAGCATCAGCACCGAGCGACCAGAAAAGACTGGGCGCGTTCATCAGCGAAGAAACTGCCGTGCTCTGCCAGCCTCCTGAACCGCTCAGCGTGATGTGTGGATAAAATGCAGTTCGCGCGATCCCAACCTGCGCGTTTTCGTACGCCATCTGGCGCTCGGCGCTGGCGATGTCGGGGCGACGCTCAAGAACTTCGGAGGGAACACCGAGCGGCACCGGCGGCGGTGTGGCATTCAACGGAGCAACGGCAACATCAACGCTGGGAGCGGGCTGGCCAATCAGCACGGCGATAGCGTGCTCATATTGCGCGCGCGACTGCTGCACCAAGGCAAGCTGTGAGGTCGTCGAATCGAGCAGGGTAGCTTGCTGCGCTACGTCGAGACCGCTAGCAATTCCGCCCTGATGCCGCTGGTTTACCAGTTCAAGACCCTTGCTCTGCGTTTCCACAGACTTCTGCACCACAACATATTCGGCATCGAGTTCGCGCAGGCTGAAGTAGTCCGCCGCCAGCTCGGCGGTCAGCACCAACAGTGCATTCTGCAAATCGGCAGCAGTCGATTGCAGGGTGGCATTGGCGGCTTCCACGTTCCGGCGCACGCTGCCGAAAAGATCGACCTCGTAATTCAGATTGAAAGGAATTGTGTAAACACTCTGCGTGTAAGGCGGAACTGGTTGCACGACGCCGTTGATGATAGTGGGCGCTTCTCCATTCAGCGGACGGTTGCCGGAACCGCGCTCGCGGTAGCCGCTTGGATCTGCCGAAAGTTGCGGAAAGAAATCTGCGGTGGCTATTCGGGCCAGCGATCGCGCCTGCTGCAGCCGATCGCGCGCGGCCTCCAGCGACTGATTCGCCTTCAGCAATTGCACTTCGTAGCCGTTGAGCACAGGATCGTTGTATACCTGCCACCACGCGCCTTTCGGGATTGCATCTTTGGGGGCGGCCTGTTGCCAGGGCGGCTGCGTCTTCCACGCGTCCGGAGTCGGCGCGGGCGCGGAAGGACGGCTATAACGTGGCCCCACTGTGCAAGCCGCCGTCGCCATGGTCAGCAAAAACAAGAATAAATTGTGCTTCACAATCCGCCACCTTTTTGCTGACTCTGATTGCCATTCTGATTCTGGCCCGGCTGCGGCTGCTCCTGCATGGGCGGAATCGATGGCTGAGGCGCCAGGTTCACCTGCTGCCCGTCTTCCAGCGAGTCCGGTGGATTGATCACGACCTGATCGCTGGTGGAAAGGCCGCCAAGTACTTCGAGTGAGGTACCGTAATCACGCCCAATGCTGAGATGACGCAATTCAATTTTGTTGTCCGGGCCGACGACAGCAACCTGTGCGCCTTGCGCCCGGAAGAGCATCGCGTTCACTGGAACGGTGACCTTGTTTACGTTCGCCCCCACGGCGAAATGCACCTCGCCCAGAGAGCCGGGGAGAAGCCGGCCTGCGGGATTCGGAACGTCGACCTCGGTCCGAAGAGTGCGCGTGGTTTGGTCGATGGCATCAGCGGTGCGCGCCACACTGGCTGGGAATTTTTCGCCGGGGATCTCCTGCAATGTGATGCTGGTCCTGGCCCCAACCTTGACAAAAGGCGCATAGAGCTGCGGAACGCTGATGAACACGCGCAACGTATCGATTCGCGCGATGTCGAACAGTTCGCGGCCCGGAGCCTGCGCTCCGGCATTGATCAACGCGCCGGGATCGACATTGCGGCGCGTCAGCACCCCTGTGAAGGGCGCATAAACCCGTTTGAAGCTCTCAAGGTCTTGCAGCCGGTGCACGTTGGCTTCGGCGGCGGTGAGGTTCGCTTTTGCCTGCTGGTAGCCGCTGGTGTACTGATCCGCTTCCTGGGCGGAAACCGAGTCTGTCTTGCGCAGGTTTTCCCATCGCTCGGCGGTGATCCTGGCTATTTCCAACTGTGCCAGAACTTGCTGCTGGGTAGCGCGCGCTTGATTCAATTCCTGGTCGACTTCAGGTGTATCAATCGTGGCCAGCAATTCGCCTTGTTTTACACGGCTGCCGATGTCCCTATACCAGCGGACCAGATAGCCATTGGTGCGGGCGTAAATAGGGGATTCAACAAAAGCAAGCAGGGAGCCGGGCAGTACTAATTCTTCATCGGGTTTTTCCGCGAGGGGATGGACGACGGCTACCGTTGGGATGGTTTCGCGTTCCGTCTCTTTTGCCAGGGCACGTTCGTGACTCACGCGGCCCAGAAAAGTCAGTCCGCCAGCGAGAAGCAGGATAAGGAGTAGCACACCGACGATCAACAACGCTTTGCGCGGAGGCGCGGGCGGCACCTCCGGCGCTTTCTGGATAGTGGGCAGTTGATGTTTTGCACGCCGCTCAATTTCCTCGATCTCCGCGTCGCGCTGCGCCTGTGCGCTGTACGGCAGGTGCTCTTCCGCCGGGCGGTCGGAACTTTCCACCGTGGGCGTCTTTCTGTATTCGTTCTCTTCGCTCATTCGTGACTCTTTATTCCTTCGCCCCAAACTCGTTTATCTTAGCCCTGCCCTTGCGCGCGCCGTTTTTCGCGGCGACTATGGAAAATAGCGAACACGCTGGGAACAAAAAAAAGTGTAGCAACTGTGGCAAACAACAAACCACCAATCACGGCACGTCCCAATGGAGCATTCTGCTCGCCGCCTTCGCCGAGTCCAAGAGCCATTGGTACCATTCCGATGATCATAGCCAAAGCTGTCATCAGCACCGGCCGAATGCGCGTATAGCCTGCGGACACAGCCGCCCGGACGGCCAGAACACCTTCATCCATTTGCTCACGCGCGAAGCTGACCATCAGAATCGAATTCGCCGTGGCTACGCCCATGCACATTACCGCGCCGGTGAGCGATGGCACATTCACGGTGGTGTGTGTTAACAAGAGGAACCAGCAAATACCCGCCAGCGCCCCGGGAAGCGCAGTGATGATAATGAACGGGTCGAGCCAGGACTGGAAATTGATAACGATCAGCAGGTACACCAGCACAATGGCGCCCACTAGGCCGAGCCCCAATCCGATAAATGAAGACCGCATCGTGGTCACCTGGCCACGCACGACGATGCGGGTGCCACGCGGCAACTTGCCATCGAAGGTTTTCAGCACTTCGTTGGTGTCGGCGGCGACTGCGCCGAGGTCGCGATCCTGAGTGCTGGCATAAACGTCAATCACGGGCTGGACGTTATAGTGGTTGACCGTGGCGGGGCGCACGACGGGCTGGACTTGAACCAGATTGCTGAGTAATTGATCTCCCTGCTGTGAGCTTACCGGGATGCGCATCAGGTCTTGCAAATTGGTCATGAAATACTGCGGAGACTGCACCGCCACTTGATACGTGACTTCATTCCGCGGATTGAGCCAGAAATTTGGGGTGGTCTGAAAGCTGCCGCTCAACGAAACCAGAACGCTCTGCGCCACGTCGCGCGCGGTTAGCCCGACCTGGGTTACGCGCGTGCGGTTAATGTCAAGGTATAACGTAGGCTCAGAGAGTAATTGCTGAACGTGCACATCGGCCGCGCCGGGGATGTGCCGCATCTTATTCGCAATCTGCTGCGCAATCTGATAACTGCTGGCCATGTCGTTGCCGACAACCTGCACATCGATGGGGGCAGGCAATCCGAAGTTCAGAATTTGAGTAACAATATCGGCGGGCTGGAAGAAAAACTCCACGCCGGGGAAGCGCCGCGGCAGTACCTGCCGCAGATGACGTATGTGATCGGCCGTAGGCTTATGGTGCTCGGGATCGAGGGCGATCAGAATCTCGCCATCGCTGCTGCCGATAGTGCCGTTCGAACTGTAAGACTGGTTGATGCCGGAGTTGGGCAAGCCGATGTTGTCGAGAATGGTCTGCAATTCTTTACCGGGAATCTCCTGGTGTAAGAAGGTTTCGATTTCATCGCAGAGTTTCGCGGTTTCCTCTACGCGAAGGCCGGGACGGGCGCGCACGTGCAGGCGAACGAGGCCGGCATCAACCAGGGGGAAGAAATCCTGGCCAAGAAAAAAGAACCAACCGAGCGAGAGCACGCAAAAGCCGAGAAATGCCGCGACGAAAACGCCGCGATGCGCGAGGGTCGTTTCGAGCAGCTGCTCGTAGCCGCGGCGGAAGTCTTCGAACTTGCGCTCAAAGCCGCGCTGAAAACGCCCCAGAAAAGTTTTGCCAACGGCATCGCGGTGCTCGTGGCCTCGCATGATGAACATCACCAGCGTAGGAATAAGAGTTCGCGATAGCAGGTAGCTGGCCAGCATGGCAAAGCTGACCGCCTCGGCCAGAGGCACGAACAAAAACTTGGCCACGCCCGAAAGAA
>JASIEN010000176.1 GCA_030045935.1 Candidatus Sulfotelmatobacter sp. | reverse complement strand
TCATCCCTGCCATTCTGCTGATCTCGATGACTTTGATTACGCTCTACGTTATCGCCGGCCAATTCGCTCTCTTCATGGTGACGTCGGAGATCAACTCGCACCTGCACCGCATGGAGGCAGCCAATGCGGTAGTGGGTAACGAACTGGCGGCACGCCTGGAACATGGCCAGGCCCCGACAGCTGAATTCCTCGCCGGCCTGCGCAAACGCGATCCCTTCTGGCGCCGCCGCCGAATCAGCGCCTGGTACGGGGACAAGCTACTTTCTGTGAGCGAAGAAACAACCTCTTCATTCTCTTTCCCCAAGTTTGCCAAAGACGGTTTGAGTGAAATCACGCACGACCATGACGGACTTTACCTGCGCGCGGTTACGGTGGTCCCCGCGGGATCAAGAACGCTGACCGTTGTGACCAGCGAGCCCTTCGACAAGGAATTTGTTGAAAAAATCGCGGCTGATATGGGCGAAGTTACGCTGTCGAACTTTACCATCCGCGAAAGCAAGACGAAATTTTCCGCCACCGAGCCTCACACGGCTTTTACCGTGGGCAAAGTGCCACCTCCGGCTGCCAGGATCGATCGCGAAGTCACGTTCCCTTCGCCCTTGCGGGTCTTGGACTGGGAAACCGGGGAACTGTTGCCGTCCGCTGGAGTTCTGGTCCGCACCCGGCCCTCAGTGCTTTACAACCATCTGTTCGCTGCCTGGGGTGAGTCTATCCAGGTCTGGGGCGATGCCCTGGTGGGGATTCTGATTTTCTTCGGAGTCATTGTTCTAATTGCTCTGATCATCGGAACGCGTATGACGCGCACCGTGACCTCTGTGGTAGCCCAGCTCTACGATGCCACTAAATACATCGACCACGGTGACTTCAGCCACCGGATTCCGGTGAAATCAGAAGACCAGTTGGCGCTGCTCTCGGGGTCCTTCAACACCATGACGGCCTCCATCGAGAAGCTCATTCTGGAGCAAAAAGAGAAGCAGCGTCTGGAGGGCGAGCTGGCCATCGCGCAGGAAGTGCAGGAGCAATTATTTCCGCGCGAAATCACGCAGCTCGAATCCCTTGAAGTGCACGGCTTCTGCCGACCCGCGCGCACGGTCAGCGGAGACTACTACGACTTTCTGACGGCCAGCTCCCACAAGATGATTCTGGCAGTAGGCGATATCAGCGGAAAAGGAATTTCCGCCGCCTTGCTGATGGCGACCATTCACTCTGCCGTGCGCGCCTACAGCGTGGAAAGCCTGCCGCAGATTCGCGAGCCTCTGGCAGTTGGCGCGGCTGCAGGCGCCGGAAGAATGATGGCTGCGTGGCCGGAGGGGATCGACCTTTCTCCGTCAGCCTTGCTTGCGTTGTTGAACCACCAGCTTTATGAGAGCACGCCTCCGGAAAAATACGCGACGCTTTTTCTTGGCGTCTACGATGGCCATGCGCATTGCCTGACTTACAGCAATGGTGGCCATCTGCCGCCAATCCTGATCGGTCGCGACGGTTCTGTGCGCAGGCTTGAGGCGGGAGGAACAGTGGTCGGCTTGCTGGACAATGTTTCTTACGATGAAAGTTGCGTCGAGATGCATCCCGGCGAGATTTTTCTCGCCTACAGCGATGGCGTGACCGAACCGGAAAACGAGTTTGGCGAGTTCGGCGAAGAGCGGCTGATCGAACTGGTGAGTGAGAACCGGCATCTGGCGCTGGTGCAAATCACACAAGTGGTAACGGCCGCCGTCGATGACTGGATCGGCGATAAAGAACAGCCGGATGACATCACGCTAGTGTTGGCAAGAGCCAGGTAGCGCGCATGCAGGCGTGCCGCCTCAGGGTCATCCCGAAGGCCCGCGCTTTCACCAGCGGGGCGAGGGATCTCGCGTGCAGTGAATCTGCCAGTAACAGTTCCCCTAGATTTTCTGCTTCTTCCACTTCCCCTGCCTGAACAGAATCGCGCTGGCAGCGGCCATGGCGCTTTCGGCGGCTGCGATCGAGAAGAACACCCCACTCGAATGCAAACCCATGGGAATCGCCAGCCAATAAGCCAGAGGAATCTCGAACAGCCAGAAGCCGAAAAAGTTAACGATGGTGGGCGTGATCGTATCGCCCGCGCCATTGAACGCCTGAATCATCACCATGAAATAGGCATAGCCGAGATTTCCATAGCTGACGATGCGTAAACAGGCCGCTCCCAAAGGCACCACGTTAGGATCATGCGTGAACAGGCGGACAATCGGCTCGGGAAAGCAAATAAAAATAATGCCAATGATCCCGAGAAAAATAACATTGTAAAGCCCGGTGCGCCATACCGCTTTTTCGGCGCGCTCGGGATGGCCGGCGCCCAGATTCTGTCCCACCAGGGTCGCTGCCGCATTGCTCAGGCCCCACGAAGGCAAAATCACAAAAACCACGATGCGGATGGCAATGGTATATCCCGCGACCGAGGCCGCTCCGAAAAGGCTGACGATACGCACCAGGCCGATCCAACTCGTATGCGCGATGGCAAATTGCAGAATGCCGGTCAGCGAAACGCGCAGCAAGCGCAAAAGCACTTTCACTTGCAGCCGAATTTGGCTTCTAAAAACGCGGATGCGTTCGGTGCCGCGCAGCAAGCGATAGAACTGATAGATCACACCGATGCTGCGTCCGGTGAAGGTTGCCAAAGCCGCGCCGGTCACACCAAGACGCGGAAACGGCCCCCAGCCGAAGATCAGGCAGGGATCGAGCACGAGATTGATGATGTTCGAAACCCACAACAACCGCATGGCGATCGCCGCATCCCCCGCGCCGCGGAAGATCGCGTTATTGAGAAACAAAAGCAGTACTACGCCGCTGCCGCCCAGGCAAATTCGGGTATAGCCGCTGCCAGTGGCAACAATCTCAGGCGATGCTCCCATCAGCCGCAATAGATTTGGCGCCCAGATCAGGCAGGGAAGGCCGACCATAAGCGAGACGATCAGGCCAAGAAAAACCGCTTGGACGCCGGAAACAGCCGCGTCTTCCGGATCTTTCTCACCAATACGCCGCGCGACCATGGCAGTGGTCGATAAACTCAGCCCCATTGCCACAGAAAAAACCAGGCTCAACATCGATTCGGTAAGGCCAACAGTTGCGACGGCATTCGCGCCCAGGCGCCCGACCCAAAAAACATCGACAACGGCAAACAGCGATTCCAGCACCATCTCCAGCACCATGGGCACCGCGAGCAGAAAAATCGCGCGGTTCAGGCTGCCGGAGGTGTAATCCTGGTGCGAGCCGCGAATGGCCTCCCACAGCGAGGCCCACAGAGATTGTTGCGCGCGCTGTTGCTCCGAAGCGACAACGTTGACTTCTATCGCGTCCATAGATACCTGCAATCTTTGCGTTTCCTGGCCAAAATTAGCCGAAAACGCCGCCGAAGAATTAGAGAAATAGAAAAGACGTCCGAACTGGCGGACTCAGAGGTGGTGAACTACCGCGGGTTGGGTACTGTCATCACGGCGCAACCTCAAGAGGGATTGCAGGGGCCCCACAACGATCTAGGGCATTCTATCGTCAAGTGCCGGCGTTTCACAACTTGTTTATTCGTTATTTTTGAGGCAGGCCCTCGCGTCAGCGACCCGCCACGTTGCCGCGAATCACGGTTACGGAAGCGGCGGGCAGCTCGTAAACGGTATCTTTCGCTCCGCTCACTTGGCTATGAGTAATCGGCCCATCGGGATCGGCCCACCCCTGAGTTGTGGTCACAATCGTAGGCTTGCCGCTGATCTCCGCATGCGCCATAAATCGAGTTTGCGCCGGATGCCATTGATACTGCCCGCTGCCAAAATTGGAAATTTCGACTGCCCCGGCAAATGCGCTGTCTTGATTGGAAGATTCTTGAAATTTGATTCTGACTCGGTGTGGATTCAGCTGGTCACGATTCACCGCCATGACCGACCATTGTCCGTCCGGCCGTTTCACGGCGTACGCCGTCACCAGGGCGTGGCCGGAGCCGTCATTCACATCGCTTGCCGCCGAAAAGACTTGATGCTCGCCGCCCGCAAATTGCGCCCACTCCAAATTGATCAACTGCGCCACAGAAAACTGCGCCAGCGGCTGCTGAATCTGATAATTGGCATCGACCGTAAACATTCCAAAGGTGCCGGGAGAAGAATTGCATCCCGGTTCCATTTGCAGCGGCAGATAGTGAAAGAAATAAACGCCCTTCCCACCCGCGGTCAAAAATGACCCAATGTAGTCGGCCAGCCAGATTCCGGCAAAAATATCCTGATAAGTCTCGCTCGCAGCGGAGGAAAGATTTCCCTCCGTGATAAACAGCGGCGTTTCCGCCGGAACGCCGTCTTCACGCCAGATTTGCATGATGTGGGTGACCAGTTCGGTCTCGTCATAAAGCATTCCCCAGGGCGTTTTGCAGCCCTCATACGGATAATGCTCGAAAGAAAAGAAAGCCAGATCATTTAACCGGCCATGCTCTTTCAGGTAATCGATAAAACGGCCAGTCCACGAACTTTTCCCATTCGCATCCGGCCACGTTTCAATATCTTTGTTCTCACCGGTAAACGAAGGTCCGCCCAGTTTCAACGAAAGATCGACGCGGTGAAGCGCTGTCGCGTATTGCAGGTATAGCGCCCCGTAGTCTTCAGGCAGCGTGTACTGGCCATCGGCCTCCTCGCCCATCTCCACGTATGAAACTGGATACCCACGCTCTTTCAGATAAGCAATTTCAGCGGCCGCGTTGTTGGGGGTGTCGTAAAGCACCGCAACGGGAATCATCGCCGGCAGACCACGCGTGACCCCACTGGTGAAGAACAGGTCGAATCCCATCTGCGCCTGCTTCGTTGATCCCAGATCAGACGGCTGATGCCAGGGATCGACTGACGAGCACCACGTTGCGGTCTGCTCCTGATCGGGAGTATGCCGCACTAGATCATGGAACAAGCCATCCTCAGTGAGTGTGCCGAGATAGATTTCGCGGATAGCGTAGCCGACGCAGTTGCGAGGATCTGATGGCCCGTCGGCAGTACAGGTGTTCGAAGATTCCGTCATCCACATGCGGACGTAGCGCACGGTTATCGCCGCGCTGCTCAATTTGATCGTGACCGTACCACCTTTTCCATCTCCGACACTACCTTGCGGAAATGTGTGCCATTCCCCTTTCGTTGGCGCTCGAATCGGGTCTTCTCCAGTCCAATACTGCACGGCATAGCGACGCGCGTAAGGCTCGGCCCAGGCGATGCGAATGCTATTCACCTGCTGCGGCTGTTCCAGATCAATAACCACCCACTGTGGATGCAGCGCATCGCTTTCCCCTGTGTATCGTTGCGTGAGATAAGGATTGCTTTTCCAAAACGTGTTGAGATCGCCGTCGGTCAGACGGGAAAACCCGACGTTGTCTGTGCCGTCGTTGCGTGTGAATCCACGGCGCGGCAATGGATAGCCGTAGGAGTAGCGAATGATTTCGGCAGGAACAGCGGAACCGGTGAAATAACCCTTGCCGCTGGGATCGCTCCACGTTCCCCGCGGATTCCAGTGCCAGGCTTCAACGGCAAGTTCCGTGTTCTGCCGATACGAAACCGGTTGCCAGCCGGATTCCTGAGTTCTTGCCAAATTCGGCTGCAGAAGGTCTTTGTCAATCGCCTCGACCGAGATGCGGTCGACTCCTGCCCCCAGGGTCTCCCTAGGAATGAAATGGTTGGTCGGATGGGAAATATCCACCGTGATGGTTTGAGCTGCGGCAAAGAGCGAAAACGAAAGTTCAGCGCAGAAGAGTACAGCCAGCTTTCCCATGTGGCGACTCCTATTGAAACGATTGAATACAGGAGTATACGGGAGAACCGAGACGCGCGATAGCTGAATTCAGATCAGCTTAGCCTCGGCTACGGCCTATGCATTTCCTGCAGCACATCG
>JASIEN010000175.1 GCA_030045935.1 Candidatus Sulfotelmatobacter sp. | reverse complement strand
AATCGATGTTTCAGGCCATTCGGAGTACCACACGTCCGGTACGTGCGGTTCAAACGAAGGTTCAACAGCAGCGGAGAATTTCGCGAACATTGCCGCTGAAGCACCTGTGCAGAGTCTCTACACGGATGCAGTCGCCGAACTGGTTGCAATCGGCGCGGCCATCGCCGCGAATTGCGATCCCTGTTTCAAATACCACTTTCAGCAAGCCCGGAAACTGGGTATCTCACGCGAGGACATGATGCTCGCAGTGAAGACGGCTCAGAGCGTCAAGGAGACACCGGCGAAGGCCATGTTGCAATTGGCACATCGGTATCTCGAAGGCGATCCTGTTGGTTTGCCGACAGTGCAGAGTTGTTGCGGTTAACGGTTATCTATCGAAATCAACGTATTCGTCAATGAGGTCAAGGACTCAATGCCAGCAAAATCCTCTCAATTCGACATGGTGCGATTCTTTCAGGCTTTGGGCGACAATACCCGTCTGCGCCTGCTCAACCTGATGGGAGACCAGGAGATTTGCGTCTGCTATTTTGTCGAAGTTCTTGGGCAGGGTCAGCCCAAGATTTCCCGTCATCTTGCCTATCTTCGTAGCGCCGGGATCGTTGAGGCCCGGCGCGAAGGAAAGTGGATGCACTATCGAATCGTCATGCCGGAGAATCTCGGCGCAGCTCTGGTACTACGCCAGACGCTCGCGTGGCTAAGAGAACAACGGGCAATGCAGGCGGATAGTGCGCGACTTGCAAAGGTTTGCAGTAGCCCAACAAAGTTCGTTGCTCTTCAGAGTGCTCCCGTGCCTATTCCGGTCGAATTCCAAATCGCAATTGAGACCAAGTAATCATGGGGTTCTGTCTCCTGACAGACCCGTATTCCGGGCATTTTCAGTCGCCGATGGCTTCCTTTGTTGATTCGTCTGGCCTGATGACGTCCAGTTGGGAGAGAGGAACGGCCATCTTACGCATGGCCGTCGAGGATGCGTGCGAGCATGACATGCTTGTGCAAATGCGCTGACAGACGAATCTCATCGGTCAGGTTGATGTACGCACCCTTCCCGAAAGCTCACGAAACTCATTAACTGCGCCAAAACGGTTCGACCCTCGTTCACGCCCAATTGTGATCCGCCCCAAATGCGGTTTGAGAGCCATTCAACGCGCTTCGCGGCTCAAATCGCGGCAAGCAAATCCACGCGTAACTCAGCAAAACCAGGGGTTGCAAGTGGGCCTCAGGCCATTAGCCGGACAGTAGTGACTTGCGTTCGGTGCTGCAGTTCGCCTCCGGCTTTCTCCCTACGCGCCCTCGCGGCGCCACGCTGTTGCTTTCGGCTCACAGTTGCCTCAGTCGCCCTACGGGCTCCTTCAGGCGCCCCTGAGTCCTTTTCCTTGCTTTGGACCTGCTCCCTTAAGAGATTTTCTACATCAAATGCTCCCAATGCAATGTTCAACGAAATTCCGGGCCGGGGGACTTTTACGGCGCTAGACAAAACTCGCACCACTACCCTGCGACGTCTTCATTGGCGGACGACCTGCTCACGGCGGCGTTTCGCCATATTCTCGACTCACACGAGGCCGTACGGATTCCAAGGTACCGCGTAAAAGAGCCATGCGAGGTGTGGAATTTCGCTCCATGCGCGGAAATCCGCAGAGAGAATTGGGGCAAATGGCTCATTAGCTCTGAATACATTAAATGAAGGTCTGTGAAGCGCTTCATCACGCCAATCCCCCGCTACATGGTGGATTTGGCATCTTTCGTGCGACCTGTCACCGGAAGAACTTGTGCTGAAGTGGGAGTCACGCCTATGGATAACGAAACACTGACAATTACCGACAATCGTACCGGCAGAACCTATACCATTCCGCTGTACCACGGCAACATCCGAACGATGGACCTGCGTCAAATCAAGAAAGACGCCGAAGATTTCGGCGTCATGGGGTATGACCCGGCGTTCATGAACACGGCCTCGTGCCAGAGCAAGATCACCTACATCGATGGCGAGAAAGGCATTCTGCAATATCGAGGCTATCCCATCGAGGAGTTAGCGGAGAACTGCAGCTTCCTGGAAGTAGCCTATCTACTCCTTAACGGGGAGCTGCCCACCGAGGAGCAATTGCACCAATGGGTAACTCTTGTGACGCATCACCGGATGCTTCATGAGACTACAAAGAAATTCCTGGAAGGCTTCCGCTATGACGCACATCCCATGGCCATGTTCATCAGCACCGTCGCCGCTCTGTCTACGGTTTATCCCGAGGCGCGCAAGCATCAGGACCTTGAGAACCGCAAGCTGCAGATCGCGCGGCTAATCGGGAAAGTACCGACGATCGCCGCTTACTGTTATCGCCACAGCGTCGGCTACCCCTACGTGTACCCCGACGACGAGCTTAGCTACACAGAGAACTTCATGAACATGTTGTGGCGGATGGTCGAGCCGAAGTACATGGCTAATCCGACTCTCGCCCGTGCGCTAGACATCCTGTTTATCTTGCATGCGGATCACGAGCAGAACTGCAGTGCCAATGTAATGCGCAGCGTGGGAAGCTCCTGTGCTGATCCCTATGTGG
>JASIEN010000174.1 GCA_030045935.1 Candidatus Sulfotelmatobacter sp. | reverse complement strand
GCGCCAGCGGTTTGGAAGCGTAGAATCGCCACGCATTTTCTTCACCGCCAGTCCCACGCGCAGCGATGCCCGCACCAGATGGCCCACCTTGAGCGGCCCTGCGACTTTCACATCCTGAGCCCAGTGCAGCGCGCTGCTGATCGCACAACCGCACTGTGTGCAGTCCGGAGTTCCACCAAACACGCATGGTTCCACATGAGTCCGCAGGTCGGCGGAATAGTTGGTTGACATCTTCGAAAACAAGCAATCTTCGGGGCTTTTCGGCGGCTTCACAAATGCCCGCGCAACCCCCAGCGGGATCAATAGCTTCGGATACATGCGTCGAAGGGGTGGTAAAACCTGTGCGACCCGTTCACGATCTTTCTGCATGAGCCGCTCCGCGCTCTCTTCATCTTTCTGTGGACTGTACAAGCTCACCCAGATGTGGTCGACCTCAGGCCGCTCATTCCAGAAAGCAACATACTCTTCAAGATACGAAGCTCGTGTCAGCAGCATCGGCCGCGTGATCACCCAATGGACGTTGATTCGCCGTCCTGCAATGTTCTTCAAGATTCGTTCGTAAGTTGCGGGCTTTCGCCGTTCGTCGTGGTGTTTGGGGAGTCCATCAACCGAAACTGCCACCCGCAGCCGGCGCAGTTTCATCCAGTGCTCCGGAATTGGAATCACTCCGCTCGTCACGACCATAGTAAAGACGCCCATTTCGTCAAGCGCAGGGAGAATGTGATCCAATTCCCGGTGACGAATCATGGGCTCACCACCCACCAAGGAAACGTGCATCGGGCGATGCTTCCGCACCAGTTCGAGGATGCCCTGCACAAGCGCGTCCCCACGGAAGTCACTCAAATCACGCAGAGTAGTCTTGCCACCCAGATGGCTGTCACCATAGGCATAACAGCCCGGGCAGCTTAGCGGGCATTCGCGCGTGATCTCAATCGACAGCATCGGCGTGTGCCCTTGCAGCACGTGCCACCACCCACGCGCAAAATCACTCGGCCTGAGGCTGGAACTCGGTTCATTGCCGGATGCCGGAAGGGCATCACCACTTGACATGAATCCTCCGCAGAAGGAACAAACCCTTATTTTTCGATGTGAAACGCGAAGTCGCGGTTTCACTCGGGATTTCAGAAACAGAGTCTTGGTTTCTATTCCAAGTTTGTTAGGAGAAACAGTCCTCTTTTGATGCTGACGATTCTGGGGCGGGTTGCATCAGCCGCATCGACGCCCGGTATCTCAAACGGAGCGGTGCGAGTCCGCCATCTTTAGTTGCTTTCTCGCGGCCGCAAGGTTATTGCGGCCAGCCGTTCTGACAATCGGAAAATCGAGTAAAATCCAGAATGTAATCCATAGTTGCCGGCTGTGCGTTCCTGCTGTCCTGCGATTGAAAGCAGGAACCGCGTTTCTATCGCAAGCGAAATTCGCGCCGTTTACAAAACCGATTCCATTGAATTCATGAAAGCTCTGACAGACCTGCATTTGAAGACATATGCCTCGATTGTTGTCATGGTGATCTTCGGTCCACTGGGAAATGTTCTGCTGGGAAAAGGCATGAAGAGAATCGGCGCAGTTTCCGTTAATACACCCGCCCAGCTGCAACACACTGTGATCGCGGTTTTCAGTTCAAGCCTGATATGGCTCGGCATTGCGTCGTTGATCACTTTCTTTGTGACCTACATGCTGGTCCTGTCGTGGGCAGACTATAGCTATGTGCAGCCCGCTTCTTCGATCGCCTACGGCATCGTGGCACTGCTCGGCCACTTCTGGTTAAGGGAAGTGATCAGTCCCTTGCGTTGGTTTGGGGTGGCGGTCATTTGCCTGGGGGTCTTCATCGTCTCCGGCACACCACCGCGCACGACGGAGCAGCCGTGATTGTTCGCGAAGCCGTTCTGCTCTTCCTCGTGGTATGCGCCGGCACGATGGGGGAACTTTGCGTTTCCCGCGCGATGAAGACGGTGGGAGAGGTGAGAGACTTCAGCCCCGCCAGCGTCGTATCTGTTATTCTTCGAGGCATTCGAGTGCGATGGATGTGGGTTGGCATCGCGCTCATGGCTACTGCTTTTTTTTCTCTGCTGTGGGTTCTCTCGCTGGCCAATGTAAGCCTGGTCGTGCCCGTCACAGCGTTGAGCTATGCGGCGGGCAGCATCGGCGGGAAAATTTTTCTCGGTGAGCAGGTGACGCGCGAGCGTTGGATGGGTATCTTACTCGTTTCAATCGGTGTCATCCTTGTGTTGGTGGGTCGAAGCTGAGAAATACAGGTACAAGCCGAGTTCCCGTACGAGAATTCCGGGCAATGACGCCGGTATCGCGCTTGCAGAGATTGATGACCAATCATGCCTTAAGCGCTTTTTATGTAGGTAATGTTGACTGGACCTTTCTGACAGCGCGTTGCATCATAGTAGCGCGGGCGCGTGAGCTGCTCTTTTTGCAAAAGTTTACAAACAACGGTTCATACGGAGGATGAAATGAAGATTGGCGTGCTTGGCGGGGATGGATACTGCGGTTGGCCAACAGCGCTGTATTTGTCCGCAAAAGGCCATTCGGTTTCCATCGTCGACAATTTTATGCGGCGGCAATGGGACCACGAACTGGGCGTTCAGACGCTTACGCCAATTCGTACGCTCAGTGAGCGCCTGGCCGTCTGGAACGAAGTCAGCGGGAAAAAGATTGAGTTGTCTGTGGGCGATGTCACCGATTATGAATTTATCTCGGACTACTTCCAGGCGTTTGAGCCAGATGCCGTCATTCATTTCGCCGAACAGCGCGCCGCTCCCTACTCGATGATCGACCGCAAACATGCGGTTTTTACACAGATTAACAACATCACCGGGACTTTGAATCTCCTGTTCGCCATGCGAGAGTTCAATCCTCAATGTCATCTGGTGAAGCTGGGCACGATGGGGGAATACGGGACGCCCAACATTGACATCGAAGAAGGCTATATCACGATCGAGCACAATGGACGCCGCGATGTGCTTCCCTATCCGAAGCAACCCGGTTCGTTCTATCACCTTTCCAAAGTGCACGACAGCCACAACATTATGTTTACCTGCAGAGCCTGGGGCTTGCGCGCCACGGACCTGAATCAGGGAGTGGTCTACGGAACCATGACGGACGAGGTGGCACTGGATGAGATGCTCATCAATCGTTTCGACTACGACGAGGTTTTCGGCACGGTCTTAAACCGCTTCTGCGTGCAGGCGGCAATGGGAAGGCCGCTCACGGTGTACGGAAAGGGCGGCCAAACGCGTGGGTTTCTCGATATTCGCGACACCGTGCGCTGCATCGAAATTGCCTGTCTGAATCCTGCCATGGAAGGTGAGTTCCGGGTATTTAATCAGTTCACCGAACAGTTTTCGGTTCTGGATTTGGCACAACTAGTGAAAGCCGCAGGACGCAAACTTGGAATTAAGGTGGAGGTTGCGCATGTTGCCGATCCGCGGGTGGAAGCCGAACAGCACTACTACAACGCGAAGCACTCCAAGCTGATCGAGCTGGGCCTCGAGCCGCACCTGCTTTCCGACTCGCTGTTGGATTCGCTGATGAATATTGCGATGAAATACCGCGACCGCATCGATGCCTCTACGATCGACCCGCAAATCAACTGGCGCAATCCTCGCAATCAACGCTCGCGGTCGGGAAAGGCGCTGTCCTTTGCTCCGACAGAGTCGGATTTGCTGGCTACGGGCGATTGATGCCAGAACACCGCACAACCCCGCCGCCAACTCAAGGTTCCGGAATGACGGGTTCCAGCACACCATTGCGGATGTGATACTGCTGATTTCGCCAACGAATGCTGTTACTGCCGAAACTGGCCAGCCAGATCAGGAACGCCAGCGCATCCCATAGCGCGATTAGTGGCATTCGGCGCCATACGCCGGGATGCTTCAGTCCATGAATGCCGATGATCCATGTCATGGCACAGCGTAGTCCGAAGTAAAGTCCAAGATATCCCGCTGCCGTTATGAGTGTGGGATGCAGGGCAACGGCGGCCAGCGACCATGGCAGCCCTTGCGTCAGCAGCAATCCCAAATGTCCCCAAGGGCGCATGTGACGCATAACGACCTGCCATCGCATTCTTTTGTGGAGCAACTCGCTCAGTGACTGGTAGTCGGGCACAGTCGAAATCGGATAGCGCAAGAGCCTTACTTCATAGCCTTCTTCGGCGATCAGGCGACCGACGAGCAGGTCATCCCCCGGTCGATCCTTGATGGCCCTGTAGCCTCCGAATTGCTCCAGGCAACTGCGCCGGGTAGCGATCGTGGTGCCCAATGCGAATTTGACGCCATCCAGTTGCCGCGCTACCAACGCGCTGGCGAAGAAATCAGACAGCATCCCGATATTCTGCAGCGCCTCAGTAAATCCCTCTTCGTCGATCGGCAGATAGAAGCATGTGACTGCGCCCACTTTTGGATCAACGAGTGGAGCGACGACTTTCGCGAGATAGTCCGGGCGAGCCCGCACGTCGCTGTCGTTGATGACGACGATGTCATGTTGCGCTTCCCGGACGAGACGATCGAGTTTCATTACCTTGTCGTTGGCGCCGCCGTTGCCGTTCTCCACCAGAATGCGTATTTGGCGTTGTGGAAAGTCACGTGATAACTGCTCCAGGATGGGAACGGCTGGATCGTCGATGTTGCTTACGCAGAACAGGAGCTCATAATCGGGATAATGCTGACGACAAAAGCTGGCGAAGTTCTCGTAGGCGTCGCGGTCCAGACCGCGAATCGGCTTCAGGTTACTAACCGGGGGGGTAAAAGGGGCGTTGGATGTCGGGTCCGGCGTTTTGAAAAACTGCCAGGAACTGAAAATCGCGATCAGGTAATAAACAGATGGAATCAGTGCTGCCGCGAGAAATACGTCGACGAAGACCTGCATCGTGAAAACTTTCCACTCACCAAGATGTACTTTTCATCGACCCAACACCCTCCGGTCTATGGTCAGCCGAAATGCAGGCAAAGCCAAATGCAGGCAAAGCCGCATCCTGTTGGTTCCCCAGCAAGACTGTGAAAATCTTATCAAACCGCTGATGAGCAAACTCTGCTGGAGCGGAGGCTCGCGACCTCAGTCGACTTTATCGATCATTCGTTCGAGACCATCATAGTCTCTTTCTCATTAAATCGAGAGCTTAGTTACTTGCCCCAAGGGGAGCTGAACGCGACCGAGATTCTCCTCCTGCGGGGAAAAAATTGAACCGACTTCGCACTTAGAAATATCAGAAATACTGTGATGATCGTCTGTTAGGCGGTTGCCGGTCGTGTTTTCCGGGAAGTCAATTTCTTGAAGCCGAAAGAGCGACTGAATGTTTCAGAGTATTCTTTGCCAGGTCGCGGAATATGACTCGGAGATCCTGGAGTCATTAGTCGAACTCGCAGTCGAAATTGCTCGAGAGGGACGCGAGGGCAGGCGCATTGGTACCTTGTTCACGCTGGGCGACGAGGAAGCCGTTCTCACGAAATCGAGAGCGCTGATCCTGGACCCGTTGTTGGGGCATCCTGAGAGCTCACGCCAGTTGGGTGACCCCGGTTTGCGCGGGACGGTCAAAGAGTTGGCCCAATTGGATGGCGCGTTCGTGATCAGCGGCAAAGGCATCGTGCTCTCCGCTTGTCGCTACCTGGATGCAGTTGCCTCGCAGGTGGAACTGCCTCTCGGCCTTGGCAGCCGCCATATCGCCGCGGCCAACATGAGTGCGATTACCAATGCTGTTACCGTTGTCGTTTCGGAGAGTTCAGTGGTACGTCTTTTCTGTCATGGAAAACTGGTCGGCGAGATCATCCCCGAGTTGTGGATGTTCGACCGATCAGCCCA
>JASIEN010000173.1 GCA_030045935.1 Candidatus Sulfotelmatobacter sp. | reverse complement strand
CACAGCATGAGCGATTGATTTTGCGGTCAGGGCAGTAGCGGTGGCCACGATGTCTTGTCTTCTGCAACCGTGGCACATACGTAAGAATTCGTCGACAAACTTGCAGCCAAATTGCTCGCGGCCGGCGGTTTTCGGAGGTTTTTGCCGGAAGTAAGTTCGGCGTAAGACTCGAGTGACGATCTTTTCCAGAACCTTTCCCGTGGCAGCGATTTTTCCTTCGCGGTCATAGGGATGCCCGAAAAGCTTTTCTGTGACGGCATCGATCACCATGTTGCCGGGGCCGGTGTCGAAGGCGATCACGTCTGACTCGGTTGCACCTGCGGGAATTGCGGTCAAATTGGCAATGCCGCCGATGTTTTGTACGATGCGGCCTGTTTTCGGATGGCGGAAGAACATGTAATCGAGAAACGGCACCAGGGGCGCGCCTTTGCCTCCGGCGGCCATGTCGGCGGGACGAAAATCCGAGATGACTGGAACGCCAAGTTTCGCGGCAATGATGGCGGCTTCGCCGGTTTGCCACGTGGCGGCGATTTTGTGTCCGAGAAAATTTGACGGCTCGCCTTGATGGTAGAGGGTTTGACCGTGGCAGCCGATGAGGTCAGCCTTTTTTTTGAAGCGGCGCTGGGCGGAAAGAATGGCTTCGGAATAGAGTTCACCGAGGAGAAAGTTTGAGCGGGCGAGGTCGGCCACGCTGGCGGATGCAGAATTCATAGCTCCGAGAACGGCAGCTCGGACCTGCTTGGGATACGGATATTCAGCATGGCCGAGAAGGTCGATGTGGAGGGGGCAGGGACACTCCTGACGGCGATGCCTTGCTGATGAAGCAGGTGCTTCACCGGGGCAGTCTTGTGCTTTTTCCATCCGGACCAGAGCCACATTGATGCCGTCAGCGGAGGTTCCGCTCATCACCCCGCCAACGATCATGGGTGATGGCTTCATGCGCGCAGCCGTCGGGCACGCAGGAGGCGCTCGGTTTCCTCGCGGTCTAGAACTTCCAGCCTCACCTGCTCGCTGAACTCCCACAGTTGACGCGTGAGTTTTTCGACCAGCGGAGGAGATGGCCGCGGTGCTGGACGCATTATTTTTGCAAACCTCTTCTTGAAGGTGAGAACGCGACGGCAGGCCGCGGCAGCGAGCCCGGCGAATCTAGCGTCGCGTTCGGCCGTTTGCAGCAGCGCCTCATAGGCCTGCAAAACATGTTCTGCACGATGGCAGACAAGCAGAAGATCGCCTCCGGCGTGAATGTGCTCGACGGCGGCTTTGCCAATGGGAGCCGTGGATAAAACGCCGCCCATTTCGAGATCGTCGGAGACGATGAGATTGCGATAGCCGATGCGGTTGCGGAGGATGTCGGTGATCCAGAGCTTCGAGATGGAAGCGGGAGTTCGATCTTTTGTGACTCGCGGGTAGGCGGCGTGAGCGACCATCACCATCGGCATTTGCGCGCGCAGTTCGCGGTAGGGAAGCAGATCTTCTTTCGATAGAGTTTTGAGCGGCTTGTCGATTACCGGAAGGGCGCGATGGCTGTCGAGCGTGCCCTCGCCGAGGCCGGGAAAATGTTTGCCGCAGCCGAGCACTTTTGACTTTTTGAGGCCGGCAAGGAATTGGCGTGCATAGCAAACAACCTCAGTCGAGTTGGCGGAGACTGCACGGGAACTCAGGATCTTGCGAGAGGCGGGGAAGGCGAGATCGAGGACGGGAGCAAAATCGACGTTAAATCCCAGGGCGCGGCAGTTTTCGCCGATGATTTGTCCGTGCTTGCGGAAAAGATTCTCATTTTCCGTGGCAAAGACTTCTGCTGCCGCAGGTGCGGCGCCAAGCACGTCGCGGAAACGATCGACGGTGCCGCCTTCAAGATCGACGCAGGTAAACAGGCAGGTCGAAACAGATTTTTGGCAGTCGCGCAGCAGTTGCCAGGTTTGCTGCGGGGTTTTGATATTTCGTGTGAACAGAATGACGCCGCCGGGCTGGATGCGCGTGAGCAGGGAAGCGAGGCGCGGTGAGATTTCGGCACCGTCGAAGCCGAGGATGAGAAGTTGGCCCAGGTTCGGCTTCGCAGATTTCATTCGCACGTCTCCCACAAAGGCGATTTTGGTGGGAGATCCCTCGACCCGCTGCTAAAAACGCGGGCCTTCGGGATGACGTCGTGGTTCGGAAGGATTTTAATTTGGGCCAAGGCCGTCGTTCCCCTCGTTCTAGCGTTTAGATTTCCTTCTTCAGCTCCGCCAGCAGATTCAGGGCTTCCAGCGGCGTGAGCCGGTTCAAATCCACTTCGCGCAGTTTTTCCAGCACCGGTTGCGACAGCGGAGTAAAGATCGTTAATTGGGCCGCTGGCGGTGTCGCTCCCGGCGAAAGATGGGCTGTTGCCTGCTGCTCGGCGAATTCATGCTCGGCCAGCACTTCGCGCGCGCGCAGGACGACGTCATTCGGCAGACCGGCGAGCTTGGCCACTTCGATGCCGTAGCTGCGATCGGCCGCGCCTGGCTCGACTTTGCGCAGAAAGGCAATGCTCCCCCCGGTTTCTTTTACGGACACGTGATAGTTCTTTACGCCTTCCAGTTGTTCGGCCAGCTCGGTCAGCTCGAAATAGTGCGTGGCAAATAGAGTCTTGGCGTGGACCCGGGCGTGCAGGTATTCGACGGCGGCCCAGGCGATGGCGAGGCCATCGTAGGTGGAAGTGCCGCGGCCAATTTCGTCGAGCAGGATGAGCGAACGCGGGGTTGCGGTGTGCAGAATCGCTGCGGTCTCGGTCATCTCGACCATGAAGGTCGAGCGGCCGCGCGCGAGGTTGTCGCTGGCGCCGATGCGGGTGAACACGCGATCGACGATGCTGAGGCGTGCCGAGCGCGCGGGAACAAACGATCCCATCTGCGCGAGGATCACGATGAGCGCGGTTTGGCGCAGGTAAGTCGATTTGCCGCCCATGTTGGGGCCGGTCAACAGCAGGATCGTATGCGTGGACGAGTTCAGGTAGAGATCGTTGGGAACGAAACGGGCATTGCTTTCGATGGCACCACCGGACATTCCCTGCTGCTCGATCACGGGATGGCGCCCCTGGCTTATTTCGAGTAAACCGCTTTCGGGCGCTTGCACGTGCGGGCCTTCTACTTTGGTGTTGGTTGTCAAATCATCGACAAATTGTGGGCGGCAGTAATTCCGCAGGGCTGCGATGTGGGCGAGCGAAGCCAGCACATCGATTTCGGCCAGGGCCAGGGCGGCCTGGCGGATGCGCTTGGCCTGCGCCGCGATGGCGCTGCGCAATTCGGCAAACAGGCGTCGCTCGATCTCGATGATTTTTTCCTGGGCATCAAGAATCTTGGCTTCGTATTCCTTCAACTCGGGAGTGGTGAAACGTTCAGCGCCGACCAGGGTTTGCTTACGTTCGTAATCGACTGGAACGAGGGGAAGGTTCGGTTTTGAAACTTCGATGTAGTAACCAAAAATCGAATTGAACTTCACTTTGAGTGAGTTGATGCCCGTACGACCGCGCTCGCGCTGCTCAATTTGCGCCAGCACCTGCTTGCTATTGCGCGAGAGAGCGCGGAGTTCGTCGAGATTACGATCGACACCGGCGGCGATGACGCCGCCATCGGCGAAAGTCAAAGGCGGTTCGGGAACGATGGTTCTGTCGATACGCTCGCGCAGGTCGCCCATTTCGTCGAGCGAGCGATGAAGAATTTGTGAGCGCGACGCTGCCAGTCGCGCGGTTGCCGCCTTCACGGCGGGAATCTTTGCGAGCGAAGCCCCCAGCGCCAGCACATCGCGGGGATTCGCCATTTCGAGTGTGATGCGGCTCAAAAGCCGCTCCAGATCGAGCACGCCGTCAAGCGCGCGGTGCAATTCTTCGCGGGCAACCGTGTCTTTCACGCCGGATTCGACGGCGTCAAGGCGAGCGTTGATTTCGTTGAGGTCGAGTGAAGGGCGGAGCAGCCATGCGCGCTGCAACCGCTTGCCCATGGGAGTGACCGCGGCATCGATCGAACGGAAAAGCGTGACACCCGCATCCGTCCCCGCGAACAGGGGCTCGATCAGCTCCAGATTGCGCAC
>JASIEN010000172.1 GCA_030045935.1 Candidatus Sulfotelmatobacter sp. | reverse complement strand
TGAAATCCAGGTTTATCCATCCGACACCATGACGCCAAAGACGCTGTTGCTTGAATTGCACAGTAATTTTACGGTTGAGGGTAGCACGACAACACAGTTTGGCATGCTTCCTACCCAGCACCAGCAACATGAAACGATCGAACTGACGCAGGGGATCAACGAATGGTCCGAAATGGGATTTTATATCTTCACCGCCGAACAGAGCGGCAATGGCATCCAGTGGGTCGGAGACCATATACGACCTCGTGTTCGCGTTCCTCCACGCTGGCGTTGGCCGGTAGGAGTGAGCTTGTCGACCGAGTTCGGATATGCGAGGCCAGCCTTTTCCAACCCGACGTGGTCGTGGCAGATCATGCCAATTGTGGATCAGACCATTGGGCGATGGTATTGGTCGGTAAATGGAACGATGGTGTGGGACATCCATGTCGTGCCGCCGCCTGCAAATTTCACTCCTGAGCAAAAACAAACTTACTATCGAAACGTGGCTCCGCCGGGGGTGACATTCGGGCCGGCGGCAACCGTCACGTACGCTCCGTCGAAATACTACAATCTCGGTATTGAGTACTATTCCTACTACGGTGCATGGGGAAACTTCGTCTCCCTGCACAATCAGCAGCAGCAATTTTTTCCCGTGGTCAATCTGTATGTTTCACCCAAGTGGGAGATCAACTTCGGAGCGGGTTGGGGCGCAACCGCAGGGACAGACCACCTGATCGTGAAATGCATCATTGGACGGTCTTTCGACTGGTCGCGTGATCGCGCTGGCAGCTCGAAGAGTCCGCAATAAGAAAAAGCATAGATGAATCGCCGCACATTCATCGCTCAGGCAGGAGCAGCTCTAGCCGGGGCAACCTTCGCGCCGCGGTTCGGGTGGGCGGAAGGCCCACCCGATGTAAGTCTCGAGATCGCATCTCTGGACCTGGAAATCGCACCGGGAAAATTGATCCACACGGTTGCTTATAACGGGCGCGTTCCCGGCCCGCTCATTCGTTGGCCTGAAGGCAAGCCAATCGTGATCGACGTGCTCAATCGAACAACTGTCCCGGAGATCGTCCACTGGCACGGGTTTGAAATTCCTTCAGAGATGGATGGCGCCGCTGAAGAAGGCAGTCCAATGATCCCGCCCGGCGGCCAATTTCGTTACATATTCACCCCGCGCCCAGCCGGATTCCGCTGGTATCATACCCACGCTTTTGCTGGGCACGATTTGAAGCGCGGCACTTATACAGGACAGTTTGGTTGTTTCTACATCAAGCCCAACACTGACCCTGGCGCCTACGACCAGGAAATATTCCTGACCCTGCATGATTGGAACCCTTATTTGGCAGCGGGTGCTGATTCGTCGATGGACGCTGCCTATGACGACTCGACGATAGACGGGCGCATGCTCGGCTATGCAGATCCTGTGAAAGTACGCGAAGGGCAGCGAGTGCTGCTGCGTGTTTTGAACGCCAGCGCGAGCATGATTCATTGGCTGGCGCTGGCTGGCCACGAGCTTACTGTGATAGCCATGGACGGCAACCCAGTACCCGTCAGAGCATCGACTTCCGCAATCCGTCTGGGTCCCGCCGAGCGAATCGACGTACTCGTCACCATGAATCGCCCCGGGATCTGGATTCTGGGCGAAACTCGCGAACAGATGCGCGAGTCGGGCATGGGAATTGTGATCGAATATGCGAATCAACCGGGAAAGCCACGCTGGATCGAGCCACCGGAAACCTTGTGGGACTATCGCCGCTTCGCCAGGCCGCAAGCAACAATTCAGCAGCCAGACCATGTCGTCCCGTTGCGTTTCGAATCAAAATTCCATGGTCAAGGCGCGCTGGCTACCTGGACGATAAACGGGAGGTCGTTCCCGCATACCGATGACATCATGCTGAAAGAAGGTCAGCGATATCGGCTGCAGATGATCAATCGCAGTGCAGATGACCATCCGCTTCATTTGCATCGCCACACTTTTGAAGTCACCAGCATCAACTCACAACCGCTTTCAGGATTGAACAAAGACGTTGTCATTGTGCCGGGAAACGGAAAGATGGAAGCGGATTTCACAGCCAGCAACCCGGGCGCAACCTTATTCCACTGTCACAATCAAACGCATATGGACTTCGGATTCATGACCTTGCTTCGCTACGCGTGAGTTGCGCAAATCTATTGAAAGAAAATCGATAAAAGGAGGATGTGCATCATGTCAGAGATCATCGACGTGAGCGGTCAACACAAATGTGCGTACGATCTGTGCCGGTGCTTTGTTCCTACCTCAGAGACCTACTGCAGTGACTATTGCTCCGACGCCGATGATGCCGAGGAAGTCGAAATCCAATGCGACTGCAAACACGCTCCGTGCTCCACGGCAGGAGATGACCCTCTGTACACGACGCCAGGTGAGCAGGAGCATCCTTAAGCCCCTTTCGTGTCGGCGGGAGGGGTGAAGCAACCCGCGGTCTCACCACGACAAAATAAAAAGGGAGCCTTGCGGCTCCCCTTTAGCATTCCAGTCGATTGTTTAGAAATAGATCTTGGCGGCCAGCTGCACTACGCGGCCAGAGCCGAGCGTGGAGATGGCCGTATTGACGCCCGAAACCTGTCCGAATGTTGGCGTACCAAGTAGGTTGTTTGGCGCGGCAAAGTTGGCATGGTTGAATACGTCAAAGGCCTCCCACCGCAGCTCCAGGCGCTTGGTCTCAGTGAAGCGCACATCCTTCTCCAGGGCCATATCCCAGAAGTTCAGGCCCGGGCCACGGAAGGGGTTGCGATTGGCATTGCCAATGGTTCCTGAGGTTGGATCTGTAAACGCATTCGGATTTATCCAGTAATTCGAAGTCATCGCTGTGCCGTTGACAGTGTAAGTCGTCGTATTCCTGGGGTTGTGGTTGAGATCCAAAGGCTGCCCGGAATTCTCAACGAAGCTCGGCGGCGAGAAGCCATACGCCCCATTAAACTGCGCTTCCTGCAAATCGCTACCGAAAAGTTGGCTTACTCCAACCGGGAAACCTGACTGGAAGGTGACAATTCCGCTGAGGTTCCAGCCATCGGTCAACGGTCTGAGGCGGTGAGTGTACTTGAAAATCGGAAGCGTGTAGAAGTAGTTGACCACCAGGCGCTGCGGCGCATCGTTGGCGGATGGGCCATAGCTCTGGCGGAAATTAAACGTGTTGTACCCCGGGGCGTTGAATGCGACGTTCTCCAGGTTGGAGCCTTCGTCGAAAGCCCGGGAATAAGTATAGGAAACCTGGAACTGCAAGCCGTTGTTCAGGTGGCGCAGAATAGAGGCCTGCAAGGAGCTGTAATTGGAGTTGATCCCGGTGAACAGGACGCCAGGCTGCCCGTAAACAGACGGGGTGTAAGGGAATGTTCCCGGCGCGCACGACGACAGATTAAAGTCAGAGCAGCCGGCAGCAGCCGCTACCGGATTTACCCCGGGCGCCACACCAGCACTGTTGGTGTCGTAAGCGCCTTCTTCATGTCGCCCAATAGCGCCAACGTAGCCAAGCGTAGCCACAGTTGATTTGTCAATTTGTCTCTGCACCGTGAGGTTGAAGTTGGTTGACCGGGGCGGAGTCGAGTTGTGTGCGAAATAGGCAAATCCCGCCCCCAGCGGCTCGAACAATGGCCAGTCGATATTGGTGGCGCCCGGCGCATAGGGTGTGAATGGGAAGGTGTTGGAGGTAGTTCCGGCTGTCGCCGTTATCGTTGCCGGCGGAGTTATGGGTGTCCCGGTCGTTTGGCCTGTGACGGTCTTGGGATTCACCGACGTAAATGGGTTGGCGAAGCCGGCAACTCCGAACTTGCCGGATGCCGTGAGGCTGGTTGAGATGCCGGCGGATGAGAGAGAGAACGGCGGATTGGTGAGCGTCTGCAGCTCGGTTTCCTCCTCGATGCGGTTGTAATAAAGACCAATCCCACCACGGATGCTCCA
>JASIEN010000171.1 GCA_030045935.1 Candidatus Sulfotelmatobacter sp. | reverse complement strand
GCAGACGCTTACGGTCGAGGAGGGCAAAGGGGTTGTGGGAGTGCGTCCCTACAAACCGTCGTTGAAGTTAGCGAAGTAGCAGCAATCGATCGCACGAATCGCCTGTTTTCCTCGGTGTCCTCTGTGGTTAAATCCTTACTCAAATGATTTCCAGAATCTCAATCGTAGCGGCCGGTGCAGTTCTGGCCGCGTTTGGTCTTTTCGCGACGGCTCCCCAAGCTTTGCCGAAGCCGGACCCCACTGAAGCCGCGCGGCTCAACAATCTCGGCTGCGCCTATATGAATCAGCAGCTTTTTGAAAAGGCGCTGAATAATTTTCGCCAAGCTCAGCAACTTGATCCACAGCTGGCGATCGCGCGTTTGAATGAGGGTATCGCGCTGTTGAATTTGCAGAAGATCGACGACGCGAAAGCTGCACTCGACGATTCGCTCGAGCGGGACGCAAAGAATCCGACGGCATGGTACAACCTCGGCTTGCTGGCGAAGAACACGGGAGATACGCATGCCGCGATTGACGATTTCAAGCATGTAACGGAAATCGACCCCAACGATGCCGATACCTGGTATTTTCTTGGTTCTGTTTATGTGCAGGCGAAACAATATCCGCAGGCGATTGAGGCGTTTCAGCACGCGTTGCAACTCAACCCACTACACGCCTCCGCCCAGTTCGGATTGTCGCGCGCGTACCAGCAATCGGGAGATATCGACCAGGCGCGCGAGAAGCTGAAGAAATTTCAGTACATCACGGAACACAAGCTGGGCGCGCCGATCAGCCTTGCTTATGGCGAGCAGGGACAGTATTCGCGTGCAGTGGAATCGCCGGCGTATGTGATCGAGCCTCCGGCGCAGACTAAGGTAAGGTTTGTGGATGTGACGAAGGAGGCGGGACTGCCCTCAGTGCCGCCAGCGTTGCCAGGGTTCGTCGATGGAGCCGGACCGGGCGCTTGTTTTCTTGATTACGATAACGACGGCAAGGTTGACATTTTCCTGGCTGACAATGGGGCCCAGGGAGGAATGTCGCTCTACCACAACGTGGGTAATGGAAAGTTTGAAGATGTGACGAAGAGGTCCGGACTACCAGCGAACATTCACGGAGTCGGCTGCACTGCGGGCGACTACGACAACGACGGCTGGCCCGACCTTGTGGTGAGTACGAATGACGAGGTCTTGCTATTTCACAACGAGAAGAACGGCACATTCCGAGAGGTACACGATGACGCAAATTTACTGACTAACTCCGCGAATCTCGGCGTCACTTTCATTGACTATGATCACGACGGCGATCTCGATCTTTTTGTAACCCGCCATTACGATGCCGCCGGTGCAATGGATATGTTCCGCAACAATGGCGATGGGACGTTTACGCGTATCACCGAAACTCTGGGGCTGCCAGATGTGCGATCGACGGGCGGAATAAGTGTCATCGGCAGCGACTACAACAACGATCGTGCGGTAGATATTGTCGTCCCTGATGGAGGGCCGACCGTTCTTGAGAATCCGCGTGAAGGGAAATTCATCGCGCGAAGAATATGGCCTACGTCCTTTCCTACGGGGTTGCGGGGTGTTTCTGTTCTTGATTTCGACCATGATGGCTGGATGGACGTGGCTTTTACTCATGTTGATTGGCAGGGTATGACTCTCTGGCGAAACGACCATGGCAGGAACTTTGGGCGAGTGTCGCTTCCGAAAACCGACTGGATTCAAGGCGGTTATGGCATCGCCGCCTTCGACTACGATAACGACGGCTGGGTGGATCTGGCCGCTGTCGGCGAAACAAAAGACGGCAAGGGCGAGATCAAGCTTTTTCGTAATCTTGGCCCCGATGGATTTAAGGATGTCACCTCTGACGTTGGCCTCGACAAGATTGAACTCAAAGAACCGCGTGCCATCATCACCGGAGACTACGACAACGACGGCGCGACCGACCTGCTGATCACGCAGAATCACGGACCGGCGGTGCTGCTCCGAAATGAGGGCGGCAATCAGAATCACTGGCTGCGGCTTTCACTGAAAGGGCTAGCCGATAACAAGTCGGCGATCGGAACAAAAGTTGAGGTCTTCGCCGGAGGCAACCGGCAGAAATTTGAAATCTACGGATCGAACGGATATCTCGGACAGAACTCGCCGTATCTCACCGTCGGTTTGGGCCACGCAAAAGAGGCTGACGTCGTGCGCATGCTGTGGCCTACGGGCGTGCTGCAAGATGAGATCAACGTTGCCGGCGACAGCCAGCAGGATTTTACCGAGATTGACCGGCGCGGCAGTTCGTGTCCGACATTGTTTGTGTGGAATGGCCAGCGCTACCAGTTCGTCGCCGACATGCTGGGGGCAGGAGTGGTTGGGCATTGGGTTGGGCCGGGACAGCGGGATATTCCGCGGCCGGTGGAGTGGATCAAGATTGATCGGGAGACGATACGGGAGAAACCATTTGTTCGTTCGACTTGTCATCCTGAGCGAAGCGAAGGACCTAAGCAGTTTACGCGCAGTTGCACAGATCCTTCGCCGCGAGAACCTTCGGCTCAGGATGACAAGGTGTCGAGCGACACAGGCGAGACTCTGAGTTTCCGCTTCATGGAACCGCTTGAGGAAGCGGTTTATCTCGATCAGGTGCGGTTACTGGCAGTCGATCATCCGAAAGACGTTGACGTATATCCGAACGAATATTTCGCCTCGAATCCGCCGTATCCGAAATTCAAAGTTGTCGTAAGCAATAACAAAGATGCGCACCCTCCTTCGGGCGCGTGGGATGAGCATGGGCACGACGTGCTGCCCGATCTGCTAACACATCGCTATATCGGCGATTTTGAGCTGACGCAGTTTTTAGGTTTCGCCGAGCCGCACGGCCTCACGCTCGATTTAGGCGAGGCATATAACGGCGGCCCGCTGTGGCTTTTGTTGCACGGCGAAGTCGAATACTTTTCGGCGAACAGCATGTATGCCGCTTCGCAAGCTGGCGTGCAAGCGATTGCTCCGTATGTGGAGGCACTTGGTGCAGACGGAGAGTGGAAACGCGTGGTCGATGACATGGGATTTCCCGCCGGGGGCCCGCGCACAATAACGGCCGATCTGACAGGCAAATTGCCGTTGGGTACGCGAAAAATTCGCATTACGACGAACCTGCAGATTTATTGGGACTCTATTCTTGTCGATCGAACGGAACAGTTTGGTGCGCACGAGATTCCTCGCTCGGCGGCTGCTCCGCCTCCGGCTGAAGCCGGAGGTCCACCCGAAAGCGCGGGGCTTCGGAATGACGCCAGACTGAGGATGACTGCAGTTCCGCTCATTCGCGCCGATCTTCAGTTCCATGGTTACCCGCTGAAGATTGAAGGCTCACCTCCAGGCAACGTGAACTATATTTACGAGAAAGCGAGCGTCACAGGGCCGTATACGCGTCCTGCCGGAACGTATACGCGCTACGGCGACGTACTTCCGTTGCTGAGGGACCTCGATGACAAGCTGGTGGTGTTCGGCTCGGGAGATGAAGTGCTGCTCGATTTCGATCCGTCCCAACTGCCAGTGCTTCCCAAAAGCTGGGTGCGCGATTATTTCTTTGCCGCTAGAGGATATGAAAAAGATATGGACTTCTATGCCGCAGAAGGAAACTTCGTTGCGCCTCTGCCATTTTTGAGTATGAAAGACTATCCCTACGCTCCGAAACAGGCATTCCCATTCGACGACGATCACTTGAACTATCTACTCGAATACAACACACGGGATATGTCGGGGAACGAGCAGCGGGGATACGCCTTCGACTACAGTCAAAAGTAGATTCGGAGTCCGGTGTAATAAATCGTTTTAATATTGACATTTCCCTTCATTCCATACTTCAATAAGCGGACTCATGGAAACCACCACCGCGCCTTCAGGAACTGCCGTCCGCCTGCGCCGCACGCTCACGCTTTGGGATTTGATTCTTTACGGCGTAATCGTCATTCAGCCGGTCGCTCCCATGTCGGTCTTCGGGGTGCTGAGTAATCGCGGCCACGGTCACGTGGTTACGGCGATTCTGATTGCTATGGTGGC
>JASIEN010000170.1 GCA_030045935.1 Candidatus Sulfotelmatobacter sp. | reverse complement strand
TTTTGTGAGCCGCATCACGTGGCGGATGCCAGCCTTAGGCTAGTCTTTATGCTGCTAAAGCCTGCTAGAATCGAACGTTAATAGCACTTGCTTGCTAAGGTGGTTCCTATGGCTTTCCCCGTCACTCGCCTTCGCCGTCTCCGCCGTACATCCCAGCTCCGCGACATCGTTCGCGAAACCCGGCTGACTCCCGACGCATTCGTTTATCCCATGTTTGTCTGTCCGGGTGAGGGGGTGCGGAAAGAAGTACGGTCCATGCCGGGTGTTTTCAATTTGTCCGTCGACGAGGCGGTCAAGGAGGCGCAGCAAGTTCACGCCCTTGGCGTGCCCTCGGTGATTCTGTTCGGTCTGCCCGACAAGAAAGATGACGTCGCGACCGGTGCGTGGGCAGAAGACGGCATTGTCCAGCAGGCAGCCCGGGCGATGAAGCGGCAGGTCCCGGGACTGATCCTAATGGGCGATGTCTGCCTGTGCGAGTACATGTCACACGGCCATTGCGGAGTCGTAAAGTCGGCGGCGCGATCGCTGGGAGCGGCGGTGCGGGAAATGGCAGGCGGCAAGTTGGCAGTACACATTGCCAACAACAAGGAACAGGCAATCGAACAAATGGCTTCGCTGGCATCGCGCGCGGTCGAATCCATGTACGAAATCGACAACGATAGCTCGCTTGAGCTGCTGGCTCGCACGGCGGTTTCGCTGGTCCGAGCGGGCATCGACATCATTGCTCCCTCCGACATGATGGATGGGCGAGTGGCCGCGATCCGGCGCGCGCTGGATGGAGCAGGATTTAATAACACGCCCATTCTTTCCTATGCGGCCAAATTCGCCTCGGGATTCTACGGGCCATTTCGCGAAGCGGCCGATTCGGCGCCCCAGTTCGGCGATCGCCGCTCCTATCAGATGGATGGCGCCAACCTGCGTGAGGCGATGCGCGAGATTGAACTCGATGTGGAAGAAGGTGCCGACCTGATCATGGTGAAGCCGGCGCTGCCTTATCTGGATGTGATTGCTGCCGCCCGCTTGCGCTTCGATCTGCCGCTGGCCGCTTACCAGGTCTCTGGTGAGTACGCCATGATCGAAGCTGCCGCCCGCAATGGGTGGATCGAGCGCGACCGCGTCATGATGGAATCCCTGGTCAGCATTCGACGGGCCGGCGCCAGCATCATTTTGACCTACTACGCGAAAGATGCGGCACGAATGCTCGCTTGAAAGCCAGTTGCTTGCTTCAAGCTGGCACCCGTCGGTTGATTTTCGCTCGCTCAGGGCAAGTTTAGAAACGGAAGTCGTGCCCGATATTTTTCTTACATTCCTTCGGTGCCGGTTGCGCCGCTAGAGCTAGAGGACGACGGCGAAAAGCGGCTCTTAACCCTATCTCCGATATCTTGAACTCTCTGACCACTCTGCTCGCGAATTTCTTCTCCGCTTGCGGGTGCAAACAACATCGCGGTTCCGATTCCGACACCTACGCCAGCGGCGAATATGAGGATATTGCGCACAGGGTGGCTTGGGCCCTCGTACAAATCGTTGGCCTGGTCGCGAAGATCAGAAACCGTGCTGGAAGCGCGATCCATGCTATCGGAAACCCGGTCACCAACGTTGCCGGCGACCTGGTTCGTCTGGTCGAGGAAGTAAACTGCGGTCTTGAGGACGGCTCTTATCAAGTTGTTCATCGCACTCACCCTTGTTCATCCAAAGTATGCGTTCTGTGGTTTAGTTGCAAGAAACTCGCGAAATGGCTTGCACGGCTATGAAGGTTTTTTACGAAAATTGCGACGGAGTCTCGGCTCGGGCCCCATCCTTTCGCGTTTCTAACGGGTGGGCAGGCAGTTCCATGCCGCCGGACGCTAGAAGCCAAATGTTGGGAGCCAGAAAGCTTGCAGCCTAAGGCCTGAAGTTCAACGTGATCGTGGTCTGCACTGACACGACACCGCCATTCATGATGTAAGGCTTGAAGCGCCACTGCTTCACCGCATCGAGTGCGGGGCGGGCAAACATCAGCGACCCTTGCAGGAACTTGGCGTCCTGCACTGTGCCATCGTGCCCGATGAGCACCTGCAGGGTCACCGTGCCGCTTTGTCCACTGGACTTGGCTGCCGCCGGATATTCCGGATCAACATGCTGAACGAGCAGATCGAGCACGGCAGTTTGCGCCAGTTTCACCGGCTCGATGGCCGACATGGCTGCCTCGGGCGGCACGGCTCCGCCAGCCGCAGGAGCGTTCGGCGCTAACTGCGTTTGCAGGCTCGAGGGAATGCCCACGGGTGTGCTCGCCGAAACCGTGCGCAGCGGAGCAGTCACCGCTGGGGACGGCTTCGCCGGGGGAGGAACCGCGGCATTCGCCGGCGCAACCGGCTGAACGGCAGCCGGTTGAACTGGAGCAGGCTGAGCCAAGGCAGGCTGAACCACTGCCGGTTGAACCGAAGAACTTGTGCTTCCCGGCGCAGTTGATGGCGGCGCCACGTCAGCCGGTTTGGCTGCTGCAATCTGGTCCGCCGACGTGTCTGTAGGATTCTGGTTTTGCGTCGGCGCAGCCTGGTTCTGATCCTGCGGTGGATTCTCGGCCGCGGTCGTCTGCGACTGCACGCTGTTAGCCTCTGCATTCTTGTCGGGCTTGGCAGTCGGGTCAACTACTGGCACGACGCGAATCTGCGATGGGTCAGTCGTAGCATCCGGAATGGGCGTCGCCGCGGGCAGGTTATATTCATCTCCCGCTTGTCCGAAGGTTTCATGCTGCGCCACAGCTTGAGGCACTTGCGGAGGAGGAGGATTCAGCCACGCTTGCACGGCCTTGAGTGCACCACGGCCGCTTTGAATCAGCTCGAGACGGGTGCGTGGCAATGCCACTGCCACCAGCAGGCACGCTGCGACGGCGCCTACGATCAAGTTTTTCGTGCGCTTCGTCTGTAGGGGTTTGGCAGCGACTGGGGGCTCATCCCCGCTCGAAAGATGCTCCTCGGGCAAGGCGTTGGCCGATTCCGGCGCGATCTCTTCAGCAGGACTCTCGACTGTCTCAGTAGAAGATTCCACTTTCGGCGTTTCCGACTCTGGAGGATTCTTCGCGTCCGCAGGCATTTCGGAGTACGACATCAACTCATTCTTCGTTGTCTCGGTCGGCGGGCGGGTTCCAGCGTTCAGACGGGCCTGCAATTCCGCCCATCCGCTTACTTTTTTGGCAGGCTCCTCATCGCTGGCCTCCGGGCTGTCTGGCCGCTCGGGGACGGCTGCGGCCGTAGGCTCAAGTTCAGCAAGAGCGTTCACCTCATCAGTCGCACTCTGGTCGGGTGAGACCGGCGCTTCGGGTTCTTTCTCGGTGTCGATCTGCGATCCGGGGCCGGTAGCCGCCGGGGACAGGAATTCTCCTGGTCGAAAGCCGGCTTCCGGCATCTGACCCACCGAGGACGGCAAAGGTGCAGGAATTGAAGGTGCCGATGCCGCGGACGCCGCGGCACTGGCTGATAACGCTATCTCGGGTTGAGCTTGCGGCGCCGAAGCGATGGGCCGCGGCGTTTGCGGTGATGCGGGCTGTTGTTTGGCGCGCAGCAGGTCGCATGCCGTGCGCATCGTATCGCGGACTTGCTCCACTCGAATCGGCTTCAGCAAAACAGAATTTGCCCCGGCCTGAAGGGCTGCGGGGCGGTCAGCCTCGCTGACAAAAGCGAGGGTTAGCGGTCTGTGCGCGGCCTTGAGATCGCGAGCGGTCTTGAGGAGAAAGGAAGCTTCCGGCTGATCGCTCCAGTCGGTGATTACAATTTGAAATTGTTGGGTGGTGACCTTCTCCACCGCATCGACCGCACTTTCGCAGTATTCTGCCTCGATACCGATCTCAGCCAGCACCTGACAAATTGGCTCGACAGCATCTTTGTGGGACGAAAACAGCAGGCAGCGCAAAGACATACGATTTAAGACTAGGCAGGCCCTGTTACCCCGACAAGTTACTGAGGTGGAATGCTTTTGGGGCAATGGCCCCGGAATTGGCCGGGTGGACATGTACTTCCGGGGATTTCACTCGAATTTCAAGAATGCGGTTTATCTGGGGTTCCCGGCAACAGGTTTTTCGCGTCCGCGAGCGGTTAGAGCCAGCCGGGTTCGCCCGGGGGCGGACCACGCCGCAGCCGTGCGATAGAATGCAGGATCGTTTCTAGCGACGAACCATTTTAGCGACGAGCCATGCAGACTGCGGACATCGTCATTATCGGCGCGGGCATTGTAGGGTCCAGCATTGCCTACCACCTCACGGCGGCGGGATGCCGCAACGTTCTCGTCATTGAGCGCGAATCCTCGACCGGCAAGGGATCCACCGGCAAGAGCATGGGCGGAGTGCGGGCGCAGTTTTCTACGCCGGTCAGCATTCAGATGTCGCTCTACTCCATCCCTTTTTATGCGAGTTTCGAGGAGCGTCTCGGCTTTCCCTGCGACTATCGCCCGCAAGGCTACCTGTTTTGCGCGACCAGCGAACATCACATGGCGTATCTGCGCGCCAATTACTCGCAACAGGTAAAGATGGGATTGAAGAAGGCACGCCTGGTCACCGGAGATGAAATTCGCGGCATGTTTCCGCAGTTGCGCGGTGGTGACATTGTGGGTGGAAGCTTCTGCTCGACCGATGGCTTTGTCGATCCCTACAGCGCCATGACTGGCTTCATGACATGGGCCTGCGATCATGGAGTAACGTTATGGAAGAGCACGTTGATCACCGGAATTCAGCGCGATGCTAATGGAATTGCTGGGATCGAAACCAGCCGCGGCCCTGTAACCACTCGCAAGGTCGTGAACTGCGCGGGAGCGTGGGCTGCTTCCGTCGCTGCTCTCGTCGGCATCGAATTACCCGTACAGCCGCTGCGCCGCATGTTGGTTCCCAGTGAGCCGTTCGACGATTTTCCCCACACCGCCCCCATGATCGTTGATATGTCGAACGGATTTCACTTTCGTCCCGAAGCGCGTGGATTTCTTCTGGCATGGAACGATCCCGAAGAAACTCCCGGGTTCAAAACCGAGTTCGATCCGGCATTTATCGAAAAAATTCTTACGCGCGCCGCCGATCGTGTTCCATCTTTCGCAAATCTGCCGATCAATCCCAAGCGGGCCTGGGCCGGACTTTATGAAATGACGCCCGATCATCATCCGATTTTGGGCGAAGCACCCGGCGTGCCCGGATTCTTTCTGGCCAACGGCTTCAGCGGCCATGGCGTGATGCACGCGCCGGCGACGGGAAAAATTCTCAGCGATTTGATTCTCACGGGAAAGACCGATCTGATCGACGCATCACTGTTAGGCCTCAGCCGTTTTGCTGAGGGTAAGTTGATTCATGAAACGGCGGTGCTTTAGGTTTGTGGCCTTTTATCGGCAGAAGAGCAGGTGTCTCGCCGGTCCAGCGGACCGGTTCGGAATGACATCAAGTTTTCAAATGCCAATTCTCTAATGCCCCTGAACGAACACAACTACTGGCTAACCACGAGCGAAATGCCGCGCTCCGAAGCGCGTCAACTGCCGGAGCGCGCTGATGTCGTCATCATCGGCGCTGGCTTCACAGGCCTCTCCGCTGCCCGCACTCTCGCCAAGCGTGGCGCGGAAGTAGTCGTCCTCGAATGCGAAACCATCGGGTGGGGCGCAAGTTCGCGCAATGGCGGCATGGTGCTCACGGGACTGAAGCTGGGGGTTAACCAGCTCATCTCAAAATACGGCCGCGACCTCACCCGCCGTATGTACGCGGCCTCAATCGCGACGATTGACTGCGTCGAGCAGATCGTAGGTGAGGAAAATATTGACTGCAACTTCTCGCGATGTGGACATCTCGAACTCGCCTGTAAGCAAAAGCATTTCGACGATTACGCTCGCCAGGCTGGAGTCATCGCCCGCGAGTTCAATCACCAACTGCGAGTTGTGCAGAAGAATGAACTAAATTCAGAAATCGGCTCGAGCATTTACTTCGGGGGCATGGTCGATGAAGTCAGCGCGGGATTGAATCCCGCTCGCTATGTAGCCGGCTTGGGCCGCGCTGCGCTAAAACGTGGCGCGCAAATTTTCGAGCATACGCCGGTGCAGTCCGTCTACCGTCATCCGAATCAGGGCAACTCGGGCTGGAATATCACCACATCTCGCGGCATAGTGTTTGCCCGTGACGTGTTCGTCGCCACCAGTGGTTATACGGGCCGCGCAACTCCGATGCTGCAAAAAAAGCTGATTCCTATCGGCTCGTACATCATCACCACCGAAATTCTGCCGGAAGCGCTGGCGCATGAACTCAGCCCGCGCAACCGCATGATCTACGATTCCAAGAATTATCTTTATTACTACCGGCTCACCCCCGACCGCCGTATGCTCTTCGGAGGCCGGGCCGCATTCTTCCCTGAAACAGCGCAAACCATCCGCAGCAGCGCCGAAATTCTACGCCGAGGAATGATCGATGTTTATCCGCAGCTGCGTGACTCCAGAATCGAATATGTCTGGGGAGGCACGCTTGATTTTGCGTTCGACATCATGCCCCACGCTGGAGAAATCAACGGCATCTACTACGCTCTCGGCTATGCCGGACACGGCGTTGCCATGGCCACTTATCAAGGGCAAAAAATGGCCGAACTCATCGCCGGCGACAAACCCGACAACCCATTTCTTGAAATCTCATTTCCTGGTGCGCCGCTGGGTCTGTACAACGGAAAGCCGTGGTTCCTGCCATTGGCCGGAGTGTGGTACAAGTTTCTGGATTGGGTGAGTTGAATCGCGCCGCGTTTTTGAAAGGTCGCTACCCTGGATACCGTCACTGAATCTGTCAGAAGAAAAGGTGTCGCCACGCTCGCTTCCGCGGTTCTTGCCTTCCTCATTCTTTTCGTCGGTCAAACCGCATGGGCCATGTTGCTAAGCGCGAACCTGAAGAATTCTACGAAGGCCCTGCCCTGGTCGGTCGCCGCTATGGCCATCGTGCTCTGGCTGATGTGGCAATACCTGGGAGGAAGATGGTGGCCGCGCAGCACAGCCGAAAAACGAGCGCTCCTTCTTCGAGCTAATCGCGTTGCGCCAAGAACCTTTGCAGTAGCCCTGCTGGCTGGCCTTCTCGCGCTAGTCGCCCTCGCCGGCTATTGGATTGTTTTCTTCCAACTCGTCAAGACGCCGGCCAACGTGCTGGGGGACATCTCCCCCTACCCAATGTTCACGATCGTGCTGGTTGTGCTCATGTCTTCGCTCGTCTCTCCTATCGTGGAAGAAATTGCCTTCCGCGGCTACTGCCAGCAGATTCTTGAGCGCCACTTTTCCCCGCTCGTGGCAATCCTGCTCTCGTCGTTGTTTTTCATGTTGGCGCATCTTAATCACGGCTTGTACTGGACCAAGCTTACGGTTTACTTTCTCGCCGGCCTCACATTTGGAACCATTGCATTTTTCGCCAATTCGATTTTGGCCAGCCTGCCCGTGCATATCGCAGGCGACCTCACCTTCTTTCTTTTGATCTGGCCGCGCGACTCGAAGCGTATCCTCGTTTCCAGCGGCGGGGCAGACGCGTGGTTCTGGATTCATGTAGCCCAGGCAGTGATCTTCACCGTGTTGGCGATGCTCGCGTTTCGACGTCTGGCGGCGGTGCGCGCCATCCGATAGGCGGGCCGGAAGTCTCACCCAAGTCTCAAAATTGTAGAGTCCTGGTTTCCACGCTCGCCGGACTGTGGTACAAGTTTCTGGATTGAGTCAGTTGAAATCGCCAACCCCGACGCTCGTTCGCTCCGACGACTACGTCGAGTACTGTCGCCAGACCGCCAAACATGCCCGCGACCTGCACGACCTCGCCCTGCGCGGGCATCACCTGAAGGAAATCACGAAAGCGATCTGCGAGAGCATCGCAGAAGCAGTGTCACTGGGGCCCGGCGATGATCTGGTCGATATAGGCTGTGGCGATGGCACGCTGCTGCGTATCGCACATGAACGAGGCGTACGCAGCGCCATCGGTTTGCTCGCGACCGACGAAGAAGTAGCACTTGTGCGCCGCACGGGACTCGAGGTTCGCCAGGCATTGGCACACCAACTCCCGTTGCCTGACGAATGCGCATCTGTGGTCGTATGCAACAGCGTCTTGCTGGTCGTTCCTCGCGAAAATATTCCGGACAGTTTGCATGAAATCTGCCGCATCGCGAAATCCAGGGCCCGCATTTACATTGGCGAGATTCCGGAAGCCGCACCCAGAGATCCCACGCCGCAATTCGCCAATCGCCGCGAGGCGCTTTCATACATGTACGACAAGCACGGCCTCAGGACCTGGTTCGGGTTACTTCGGCGCATGGCCTGGTCACAGATCACGCGCCAGTCGCTGACTCTTTCGCCGGGCACAGCAATTTCGTTTTTTGCGACGCCACAAGAATTTGCTGCGCTTTCGAGCGGGGCAGACATGGAAGTAATACGCCACTGGCCGCATGAGCATCACAAGGGAAGGAATAACTACCTGCTGCGAAAGGTCCGTTGACCTGGCTTGTGCACTCTGGTGGCTTTATTTTTGTTGCCATCCGTTCGGACTTGGACATGTTCTCTAACTTTCAACTTAAGCTCACTTACCAGCCACGCCGGAACACGCATCGCGAGACAGTTTCCCCACTCTCCAACCCGAACACGAATCGTCGTGTCCTGTAGTCTCAGCTTGGGTCTTTCAACTTTGGTCGCCATAGTCTCAGTCCTGCATAAACGCTCGGCCCAATCGCCAGTCCAATCAGGCCGCCCACCGCGGCAAACCGGTCGCTCCCGAGCAGCGCCACGGCTGCCATGACCACTGGCGCCGCGACGACGTAGATCAGCCCCCAGTGCCGCCCAGGAATCAGGAACGCCCGTGGCAAATCCGGGCTCGATTGTCGCAAGCGCCAGGCCGAAAGCACGG
>JASIEN010000169.1 GCA_030045935.1 Candidatus Sulfotelmatobacter sp. | reverse complement strand
GCAGATCCAACAGAACCGTTTGGTAATCATCGCCGCAGGAGCGATCGTGACGGCGCTTCTGATTTTCGTTGCGGTCTCCATGCCCCGCAGAGGCGGACTACAGAAAACGAAAAACGGGAGTGTTACTAAAGATGAGTCGATTGCAGATAGCGGCCACGATAGCGATGAGAAGAGCTTATACCCGATCACGGATTCCGGGCGCCCCGAGGCGAAGAAAGCGCACCAAGGATTCCTAAACGAACGCGATCTACAGCGAACTGTAATTCGTTCCGGATCGAATGCTTCGCAGACGTCGCAGGCCAGCGCAGCCGCCTCATTGGGTTCGATACCAGCCTTTGGCGACAAGTGGCAAGCGCCACCTTATGAGGCGGGCTCAACCCCAGAAACATCGGATGTGAGCAAAGCAGAACACGAGGCGATGGAGAAGCCTTCGTTGTTATATGTACGGAAGGTTTCTACCGGCCCCACTGGTCCTCAGACTGCGAATGACTCATTCCCAGAACTGGGCCTGGGTTTGGCAACAGGCACGCGCTTGCGCGCACGGCTGGAATCAGCTGCAAGCACGGCTGTTCGGGTGCCAGTCCTAGCAGTGATCGAGTACAACTACGAAGAAGGTGGAGAAATTATCGTTCCTGCGGGAGCAAGAGCGGTCGGCCATCTGCGGGAGGCGAACCGTTCTGGGTATGTTGACCTCCAATTTGATTCTCTGCTGATGCCAGACGGTGCGTCTGTTCCTATCGAGGCTGCTGCCACAGGATTGGACCTGCGGCCGCTCAAAGGAAAAGTTGAAGGGAAGAATACCGGGAAGAACGTGCTGGTCCGATCGCTATCAGGAATCGGACAGGCTGGGTCCATGTTCTTGGGGCAAGGCAGTTTGAACCAGCCGCTGAGCGAGTCAGACCTGATACGAGAACGAGCCAGCAGCAATATCGGCGAAACCGGAGATGAGGAAGTTTCTCGATTGGCAGTAAACCAGAATATTGTAGTGACGGTTTCGGCCGGCGTACCTATCTACGTTGTGCTGCAACAAACACCAAAATCCAATCCGCCTGCTGCGGGCACGAGCCCACGGAACACTCAAAGCCCATCCAATGCTGAGCAGTTGCGCCAATTGCTCCAGTTGCAGCAAGAGCTAAACCAATCGTCTGCAAGCAACCAATCAGCGCAGTAGCTAGGTTTGACACGGGCGGGGGTTGGCACCCTATGAATATCCCTAAGCGCTCCAGTAAATTCCAACAACCCTTGTGCGATGCAACAAAGTCAAACATCTGTTCAATCTCACTAATGCCCCTCTCACAGCCTCAGTTTTGGGGCAGACGCCGAATCAGTCTCAGTTTGTCCGAAGCAGAGCAGAATTCCCGCGCGAAACTCCAACTTCCGCATTGCCGACCATCCGGGACCTGGCTCCTTTAATGACTACAAGCCCGTTTATCGTTCCCGATCGAGCTCTCCCCCGTGCCGACTTCTCGCCCGCTAACCCCTCCTGTTCTGGCCTGATGGGAAGCTACAGGATGCAGAGTCAAAAAACGCATCAGTCGCTCGACCTCGGAGCATCTATACGAAGTCTAATGGGTTACGGAGTGATCGCCATCGGAACCGTTATGCTGCGACGGTTCTTAGCCGTGTTCGTGATCGTGGGGTTGCAGACGGCGTCCGCCAGAGCGCTCGACCCCGCGAAACACATCTCACAGTACGGCCATACCGCATGGCGGATGCAGGACGGCGCCTTCAACAGCGCGCCCGAGACGATCGCGCAGACGCCAGACGGCTATATCTGGATTGGTACATCCGACGGCATCCTGCAATTCGATGGCCTCCATTTCGTGCGCTGGACGCCTGGATACGGGCAGCGGTTGCCGAACTCCGAAGTGCTGCGCCTCAGCGCGACAGCATCGCCGTAAATGAGTTGACCAGTGTGCATCCGCTGTCAATGAAGTTAGGCGGTCTTCTTCCCCGCCTTCACCTTCGCCCATCGCGCCCTCTGCGCCGCGGCGATCTTTCTTCGTGCAGCGGCCGAAAGTGTCCGTTTGCTGGCGATAGGAACGACCTTTGGCTCGCCTCTGTCAGCGCCCTTCCGAGTTTTTGCCCAACGGGCCCGCTGCGCAGCTGCGATCCGCTCACGGGCTTCAGCGGAGAGTTGTTTGCGACCCGTTCCATTTGTATAGGCCTTGCTGAAAGCGGCTAGTGCGGCCGTGATGCCGCGAAGTTCTTTCGTGAGCCTATCTTTTTCCTCTTCCAGTAGACGAGCGATTCCCTTAGTTTGGTCCATGTATTTCCCCCTCAGCTTGTGATTGTACAGGGAAAAACTGGGTCGACTCGCTCTAGTGGCCCGATAGGTTCGTAAGTGCTTCGGGAAATTGCAAAAACGTGGGTGCATCGCTGCCCCAGCTGTTGAGCCGAGAAAACGAATGGCAGCGAGGCAGCGGCAACATGCCCTCGCAAGATTTGCTTGGCACAAATCAGACCTTCCTGGTGGGCTCACTGAGTCGGCATCAGCAGAATTCCCTGCAGAAAGAAAATTTTTCAAACCCCTGAGCCACTTGCTCCCTCATTTTCCGCAGTTATTAGGTAGAAGCACCGAATTGCCTCGGACATGTGCTTCCCAAACCAGCAACGAAGAAATACGAGGAGGAATGACCATGCAACCCACGTCGCTAATGCGTACTGCAGTCAGGTTGGCCGCGCTCTCCCTAATGTTGCTAGCTGCGTTTCAGGCAGTGCAAGCACAGACGGAGACCGTTCTCTACAACTTCGGCGCAAACTCTTCTGATGCCAACTATCCCGAGAGCACTCTCACGCCCGACAATTCGGGGAATTTGTACGGGACAACCCCAACTGGCGGCGCGAATGGCGGTGGCACTGTTTTCGAGCTAAATCCCGAGCCCCCGAGCGGGTGCCCCGGCGGCAGCAACAGCGGCAACGGTTGGTGCGAAACCGTGCTCTACAACTTTTGTGCCGTTGCCCCGAATTGCGCGGACGGATACAACCCCTACATTGCCTATGTGACCTTCGATGCTTCGGGAAATCTCTACGGCACG
>JASIEN010000168.1 GCA_030045935.1 Candidatus Sulfotelmatobacter sp. | reverse complement strand
AACTTCCCAAAATAAAACAATTTACTTACTCCGTGATGCGCCAAGGTATGACATTGTCCAAAACCTGGGCTAAAATCCCGAACGGTGTTCCCAACCATTCAAGAAAGCTGACCGAAGTTAAGGAGGAGATCTCATGCGTTTTCGAGTGTTCTGTCTGCTGTTGGTCGTTGCCGCCTTGTGCTTCGTCCTTCCTGCCTCCGCACAGGATGGAGCCGCCACCTTTAGGGCGAAGTGTGCTGGCTGCCACGGTGCTGAGGGCCAAGGCAAAATGGGCCCGGCGCTTAAAGGCACCAGCCTTTCTGCCGACGCCATCGTTGCCTTGCTGACGAAAGGCAACGATGCCAGGAAGCCTCCTCACAAAAAGGCGCTAAGCGGGCTTTCCGACGCTGATGCCAAAGCCGTTGCTGATTATGTAAAGTCCTTGAAGTAAGCTAAGCCCTGGGTTCATGGAGCGGGAGCCATGGTTCCCGCATTCTTTTCTACACAGGCAACTTTTGCGGCACCTGCGGTCGGCTAAACTGCCAAGCCGCACAAAATCTTCTTCCATTCCCGCGCGCCGTGTGTTAACAGGATAAGCAGAACGGTGTGATGTTGGGCCTTGCAGGCTGCACCAAGCGTCGTGCTATAATCGCGCGCCGTCCCAGAAAAGATCTTCTTGTGGTCTTTTAATTTTCCATGCCCGGCGACCCGGCGCATGTTGTCGCGTCAGGAGCCAAGACAAGATCAGGAGGAGCAATGACGTTCTACAACCCGACGCTTTACGGACGTGATGAAGAAGATGATTTCGGCGACAGCGGCGCCTACAGTGAGTCGCTGGAAGAAGATTTTGAAGAGGAAGAAGAGGAGGAAGAAGAACCCAGCTTGCCGGAACCGGCGATGAGCGAACCGGAGCCCCCAGCACCGCCGCCTCCACCAAGGCCGGCACCAGCCGGCGGTGGTGGTGGAGCAAGAAAACCTCCTGCCAAGAAGAAGGCTGGGAAGAAAAAACCAGCCAAAAAAGCAGCCAAGAAGAAACCGGCGAAAAAGGCGGCGAAGAAATCCGCCAGGAAACCAGCCAAGAAGGCAAAGAAAAAGGCCAAGAAAAAGGCCAAGAAGGGCCGCCGCTAGTATTTTTTTGATGTCGATGTTTGTTTAGCGATAAATATATCGAGGCCGAGACCGCGGCGATCGAGCCGCGGTTTTTTATTAGTTCATTAGACCGCGGGGCCTTGTGGAATTGCCGGTTAGTGGTGCCGCAGCACCACTACCGAACGTCAAGGACTTCTGTCGAATAGTTTGGGATCAACCCGACACCCGGAGAAAAAGAAAGGCAAGAAGCCAACAGACATAACAAACGGCGGTAGCACGGGTGCACTCGGTTGGCCCCTACTTTTTTACTGCCGCCTTGCATTTTCCGTACAGCTCAAGCAGGTGAGTGGCGTATTCCTCCGGTTTTGAAGCTGCGCTTCCGCCGGTAAATCCAGCGCCGCCGCCACCAGTGGTCCTGCCGTAACCTGTAGTCATCGCGATGAACTTCATTAGATCAAGCGCGATGTCCTCATCTCGACGCGCGCTCGAATGTACAACCGGGCTTTCTTCCATGAGTCCTTCTCCTGAACCCGAAACATAAGGAATTGGTGCTTCGTCTTCCATAAAACTGCCGTTTGTCCACGATGATAACAGGCTGTTGCGCGGCTGTCCGCTCTACCGCGCCACTTCGCTCATGAGCGCCATAACGTTATCTTCGCAATCCCGGAAAAACGTCATCCAGAGATCATGCGCTGGTAATTCTGCGATCAGGTGCGGCTCGTCCTCAAAGCGGACACCGTGCCCTTTCAATTTCGCATATGCCCCCTGAATATCCGGCACCACAAAATAAAGAATGGAGCTGGGATGATTGAACTCCGGTTTTTCCGCCCGATCCAGCATCAGGCGCACGCCGCCGCAATCGAAGAAGGCGAGCCCTGGCGGAGCTTTGAACAACAGTTTCAGGCCTAGAACGTCTTCATAGAAGACGGTTGCGCGCTCGAGGTCTTTCACGTTGATCGCGATCTGGCCAAGGCGGATAATTCCGATTCCAGGTGCGGTGGTCATTAAATCTCCAGTTGTTGCGGGAAAAAGCAAAACTGACGATCTATTTTGCTGCGCGTGCAATAAACAATTCCACCGGCAGCTTTACATCAAAGGTCGACGCAAAGCTTCGCTGATTGAGCGCGAGTCCAAGCCTTCCCCGCGAATCTATGTAAAGGAGCGGTTGCCCTAAGGGCACATCACTGAAGGTTCGTACAAATCGAATGCTCATTTCTTTCTCACCGATTTTGACAGGAACTTCCTCGCCGCGCTTGTATCCAAGCTTGAGAAACGCTTCGCCATCTAGATTGGTGACCAGATTGCCGAAGGGGCCATCGGTAGCGATCACCTCGGCTGTAACTCCGTGCTGGTCCCAAGTGGGCGCTTTCAGATCAAGCCGTACCAGCGATGCCACAGGCATTTCCGGGCCGACCTTCGTCCAGTCCTCGCCGCGCGCCACGTGCGCGCCAACCGGCGAGAAAATATCGCGCCCATGAAAAGTCGACGAGAGCTTTGTGCCGATCATCCAGTCAGTATTCGTAATCTCGTGAATGCCCTCGATGCCATCTCTCTGCTCAACCAATGTGAGCAAGCCGTTATCCGGCAGCACAAAATATTGCCCGCGCTTCGACTTGGCTACGATCGCTTTTCGCGAGCTCCCCACGGTCGGGTCGATAACTACAACAAAGACTGTTCCCGGGGGGTAGTAAGGCGTAGCACCGTAAAGAAAACGCGCCCCGTCGAGAATGGAAAACGGCGTGACCTGGTGCGTGAGATCGACGATGCGAACGTCGGGCATAATCGAATACATCACGCCACGGCAGATGGCCACAGAATCGTCAACTACGCCAAAGTCGGTCATGAAAACAATCGTTTGGGGATACTTGGCGCTCTGTGCAGCGGAAAATGGAGCGAGCAGAGCGACCCAGAGCAGCACGGAAAACAACGATGCGAATACAACTGGCGCGCGCTTCATGTGCGCTTCGAAGCCAATAATCATGTAAATTGCCCCCAGCTTTTTCAATTAGCCGACTTCAAAATTACCAAAATAGCAAATTTCGCACGATCTATAATGCTTTTGTCGATTTACTAATCGACTGCAAGGAGAGCTTTATGCCCGGCGTCATCCCCGAGAAATATCGTGATCTTTTCCAGAAGCGTGCCTTCGCCGCCCTCGCAACGCTAATGCCCGATGGTAGCCCGCAGGTCACTCCTGTATGGTGCGATTTCAACGGCGAGTACGTCATCTTCAACTCAGCCAAGGGCCGGCAAAAAGACAAGAACGTGCGCCGCGACCCGCGTGTCGCCATGGCGATCATTGATCCTGAGAACCCCTACCGCTATCTCGAAGTCCGCGGACGCGTGGCGGAGATCACCGAAGAGGGAGCCACCGAGCATATCAACAAAATGGCCAAGAAATATCTGGGGGTCGACA
>JASIEN010000167.1 GCA_030045935.1 Candidatus Sulfotelmatobacter sp. | reverse complement strand
TTCCAGAATTTTCGCATAGTCTGCCCGCTTGATGCCTACGGAAACATCCGGATACTGCTTCTTGAAGTCGGCGAAAACTTCGGGAAGTATGTGCAGGCAAGTTCCTTCGTTGGCCCCCACAACAATTGCTCCACGCGGTACATGCTCCATTTCAGCCAGAGAAGTGAGCATGGCCTTGCGGGCGTCGACCGCGTCTTGTGCGTATTTCTGAAAAGTTTTACCCGCTGCCGTGAGGGAAACCTTGCCGCCGGAGCGGTCAAACAGCTTGGCGCCCGCTTCATCCTCCAACGCGCGAATCTGCGAAGAGATCGCAGGTTGTGTGCGAAACCGCTTCTCGGCCGCCCGTGAGAAGGATGCGTGCCGCGCTACTTCCAAAAATGTTTGCAGTTGGTCGAAGTCCATGCAACCCTTGCCGCTTATCACCACCGGTCTGCCGGCAAAAGCACAACGGATTTACAGCGCTGCTGTCGAGCCAGCCCAAGTATACGGCGAGGCCCGAAAATAAACGATCAACTCACATTGCGGAACATCGAGATCAATGGTTGTTTCGCCCATCGATTTTCCACAGACTTCCACAAGGATAACGACGAGTCAAAATTGGTTAAAACCTTGGTCCTCCATCTCTACGTCCGTTGGAATGTGGAATCCCGGTTTCCAGCTTCCAGAATCCATATCCAGATTTGTGATTTCTTCCATTCATAGAATTGCTGGGAAGCCTATACACGCGCAAGGACTTACGCTGCAACCACCTACCGTTTGGTCGGCAGATTGCAGGTTCTTGCACTCCAGAACCGGATAAAAACTCCATGCCCCAAGAAGTTTCCGTCTCATATCAGGCGATTAAGAGCAAGGTTTATCGGCTGATCGATGCTTTGGTTGTCGGTGAAAAAAACGAGGTTGAAGTTCAGGAATCGGTTCGCAGATGGTGGGAGTTAATTCATCCCGCCGATCGGCCCATCGCTCAGAAGTATCTGCTGACCGTGCTGGAACGTTCCCGCTCTGCCTTGGACGCTGTGGAGGATGGTTTGACCGAGGCAGTCGAGGGCACGGCCCCGGCTCGGCTGGATTCGGCTAAGGGACTCAAACTGATTCACCGAATCGTTAAGCAAACGACCAAGCCCACGTCGTTTAGCACCAGCGCCTAGGGTTTTGCCTGTTTGTTTTTAATTGAAGGCGGTAGCGATCAAGCAGAGCCTCGATGCACTGACCATAATCCTGGGCGCCAATCTGTCTTAGTAACCTCAAGCCTTGCCGACCCCGCAACTTGCCGGCACGTACCGCTCGCTCGCGCCCTGCACGATTCCCCTCGCCTTCAGAGATTCAAAAGTCTTTGCGAAAACGAAAATTTCCAACCGTATAGCCGCCTTACCTGATATGTTGCAGTTCCGGTCACCGATACCAACAGCACAGGCTTGGAGCTGAAAAGTCGCGTGGGTGGGTGTCGGCTGATTTTGGTTCCACAGCATTCCATTTCACGGAGGCCCGATGAAGGTTTTGGCATTCGGTTTCATCATGGCAGCACTAACTCTTATCCCATGCAGAGCGCAGGTGGAACAGTCAGTGCAGGTTGAACAACCAGCGAGTCCCTCGCCGGGACCTGAATCTCAACCGAGAAGGTTTCTTCCCAAAGATACTTTTTGGGGGTGGGCAGAGCTGGATCTGGCCCCTCCGCACAATGAGATTGATCCCAACCTGTGCGCCGCCGACGCCGGGCAAGCCGCTTATGGCGGCGCCAATGCCCCTTGCAGCATGTTCGCGCGATATATGCTGTGGGGAACACTCGAGGCTCGCCCCTTCGGGCGAGGAATTTTGCGCCGCTTCATGGTCTATGGCGCTCCGACTTTCTTGTTCGGCAAGACCCTTCCTAAGACACTGTATACTTGGTTACCCGATGCTATCGGAGTTGAGCACTCCTGGGGTGGCGCGGTGTATCTCAACAAGGGATTCGAGTTCCGCCTGACCCAGCACTTCCTGTTTGATCGCCTGGGTGCGCGCGATAAATATCTTGGGCCAGCCGACCTGGGGCCGAACGGTCCCTGGGGACGCTACTTCACCGTAGGAGTGCGAAAGACTTTCGGAACAAGGCGCTGGTGAGCGGTTACGCCGAAGCTGGAACGGCAGGCCTGCGCGCCCGCTGTATCAGCCACACGATTAACCATACGAGCAAGCCCAGAAACACAAAAGGGGCAAGAAGAACCAGTGGCAACCAAACGCCTCCGCCTATCGACGTAATGTCTCCGCTGATCTGAGCTCCCGGCGCGCGCCGAATTTCGCCGCCCACTGCGGTGACATCGCCTGCTATCTTCGAGGTGCTGTCTAGCCGAATATTCCCTCCGACCGTCGTCACGTCGCCTGCGATTTGCCCTTGGCCCTCGATAAAGATGCTTCCTCCAACCGTAGTCACGTCCCCCGCCACCTGTCCGCGAACGTAAATGCTGCACGCGATGCAGGTGACCTCGCCGACCTGCTCATTCTCGGCAACGCGAATCGTACGGCCGATGTGCGTTTGGTCGGATTTGCTGGCTGTCTGAGCAAAACTCATCGATGAGCCCAGGGCCCAAAGCGCCACGAGCCAGAGAGTTCGATGGAGGAGATGGGGAGTCGGCATGATTGGATCCTTAGCTAAGTCTAGCCCCGAAGTCGAATTATGGCACGCTAAGTCTATCCCCGCATTGGGATTATGGCATGGATGTTGAGAAAATTAATGATAGATGTGCGCTGCGTCACATCACTATAATAAAGGGTTTTTTATACTGCTTGCATTTCATCGGAGGAGTGCGAATGGCAGGCTCTTATAACGGTGTGGCTGTACCTCGCGATGGCAGGAAGATCAACTACTCCGGCGGAAAATACGATATTCCCGATAATCCCATTATCCCCTTCATCGAAGGTGATGGGACCGGCCGCGACATCTGGAAAGCTTCAATTCGCGTATTCGACGCCGCGGTCGACAGAGCCTACAAAGGCAGGCGGCGCGTCGCGTGGTACGAAGTGTTCGCCGGCGAGAAAGCCAAATCAATGTTCGACACCTGGCTTCCCGATGAGACCGTGGAAGCCATTCGCGAGTTTCGCGTCGCCATCAAAGGCCCGCTGACCACGCCCGTCGGCGGCGGCATTCGTTCGCTAAACGTCGCCCTCCGCCAGATTCTCGATCTGTATGGCTGCGTCCGTCCAGTGAAGTATTACAAGGGCGTGCCCTCGCCAGTGAAGCATCCCGAGCGCATGGACGTGGTCATCTTCCGCGAAAACACCGAAGATGTTTACATCGGTATCGAGTGGGAAGAGGGAACTCCCGAGTGCACCCGATTGATCGAATTCCTCAACAAAGACATGCTGAAGGGCGGCAAGAAGCAGATTCGCCCCGATTCGGGCGTGGGCATCAAGCCGATCTCGATTACCGGAACCAAGCGTCTGGTTCGCATGGCAATCCAGTATGCGCTGGAAACCGGACGCAAGACGGTTACGCTGGTTCATAAAGGCAACATCCAGAAGTTCACCGAGGGCGCGTTCCGCAAGTGGGGATACGAACTGGCTACCGAAGAATTTCGCGATCAGGTCGTGACCGAGCGCGAGAGCTGGATTCTCGACAACAAAGACAAGAACCCGAACATCACCGTCGCCGATAACGCCGAACTGGTTGAGCCGGGCATGGAGTTCGCTCCTCCGGCATTTCGCCAGGCCGTGGAACAAGAAGTGAAAGACGTGCTCGACAAGATCTACGCGACCCACGGCAAGGGTCAGTGGAAAAAGAAAATCATGGTGAACGATCGCATCGCCGATTCGATCTTTCAGCAGGTGGTCACGCGGGCAGACGAATATTCCGTGCTCGCCACGCCCAATCTGAACGGCGACTACATTTCCGACGCTTGCGCGGCGCAGGTCGGTGGACTGGGCATCGCGCCGGGTGCGAACATCGGCGATGGCTATGCAATTTTCGAAGCCACCCACGGCACGGCGCCGAAATATGCCGATAAGGACGTTATCAACCCGGGATCAGTGATTCTCTCCGGCGTCATGATGTTCCGCTTTCTGGGTTGGAATGAAGCGGCCGACCTGATCGAAAACGGCATGGAGCGCACGATTCTCCAAAAGAAGGTCACCTACGATTTCGAACGCCTGATGGAAGGCACGACAAAGGTGAAGACCAGCCAGTTTGCAGATTTCATTATCGAGAACATGGGAGCCGGGGTGCTAAGCCCCGTGTAACGTGATCGAGTAATTGGGAAATTGAGTAATTGAGGAATTTTCCGATCAGCCTCTGAGGTCGCAGCCACAACGATTTTCAATTGCTCAATTACGAAATTTCCCAATTACTAAATTCCCTGAAAGGACTCATTCATGCGCAAGAAAGTCACCATCGTAGGCTCCGGGAACGTTGGCGCAACGGCCGCCCACTGGATCGCCTCCAAAGAACTCGCCGACGTTGTGCTCATCGACATTGTCGAAGGCGTGCCACAAGGCAAAGGACTCGACCTGCTCGAAGCCATGCCCATCGAAAAGCGCGACTCGCACGTCGTCGGAACCAACGATTACAAAGACACCGCCAACTCCGATATCGTTGTCATCACTGCCGGCATCCCGCGCAAGCCCGGTATGAGCCGCGACGATCTGCTTAATACCAATCACGGCATCATGAAATCCGTAGTCGGCGAGGTCATCAAGCACTCGCCGCATTGCATCATCATCGTCGTCTCCAACCCGCTCGACGCCATGGCGCAGGCCGCCTACAAGCTCAGCGGATTCCATCGCGAGCGTGTCATCGGCATGGCTGGCGTGCTCGACTCCGCCCGTTTTCGTGCATTTATTGCCCAGGAACTGAACGTGAGCGTGGAGAATGTAACTGCGTTCGTTCTCGGCGGACACGGCGACACCATGGTGCCTTTGCCGCGTTATTCGACCGTTGCCGGTATTCCGATCACCGAATTAATCGAGAAATCGAAGATCGAGGCGCTCGTTCAACGCACACGCGACGGCGGCGCAGAGATCGTGAAGTATCTCAAAACCGGATCGGCCTATTACGCCCCATCAGCCGCTGCAACCGAAATGGTCGAAGCGATTCTGAAAGACAAAAAGAAAATTCTCCCCTGCGCCGCCTATCTGCAAGGTGAATACGGTATCAACGGCCTGTTTGTTGGCGTGCCGTGCAAGCTGGGAGCAAAGGGTCTTGAGCAGATCATCGAAATCAAACCGACGCCGGAAGAAAAGGCCGGGCTGGAAAAGAGCGCCGCAGCGGTGAAAGAGCTGTGCGGAGTGATTGGGGTGTAGTTCCCTGAACTAGAGACATTCGGCGGGCGCGTCGATCCGAATGAATACGTTCTCATACAAATAGGGCTCTTTGAGAACCCCTGAGACTTCTAGTTTTCTGTCATGTCTTCAAAACTATTTTCAGCATGGTTTGGATGCCATTCCACGTAATCTGCACTCCGATGCAAAGCA
>JASIEN010000166.1 GCA_030045935.1 Candidatus Sulfotelmatobacter sp. | reverse complement strand
CCAGCTTTCAAATTCTTCTCCACCAGATATTCTCTTCCGCACTTCGGACATTTGTCCGCGATCGGCCGGTTCGCGGAAGTGAACTTGCACTTCGGATAATTGCTGCATCCATAAAACGTATTGCCCTTGCGCGCCCGCTTTTCGACCAGTTCTCCGTCCTTGCACTCGGGGCACTTCACACCGATAAAATTCTGTTTCACATATTTGCAATCAGGATATCCGCTGCACGAGGTGAACTCGCCAAAGCGGCCATGCCGGATCATCAAGTTTCGTCCGCACTTCGGGCAAAGCTCGTCGAGGGGAATGTCGGGAACTTTCTTGCCCTGATCCAATCGCCGTGTCGTCTTGCAATCCGGATATCCTGTGCAGGCCATGAACTGCCCAAATCGACCGCGCTTCAACACCATCACGCGGCCGCAGTTTTCGCAGTATTCATCCTGCGCGCCCGTCTCCTGCATGTCAGCAGAGTCGAGATCCGGCAGGTTGATGGGATTTTCCTTCGTGAACGTGCACGTGTTCGGATCGTCTTTGTCGTAGGTGCTGCACGCATAGAACGAACCGTGCTTGCCCCACTTGATCACCAGCGGCGCGCCACAGCGTTCGCACTTCTCGTCTGTGGGCTTTTCCATCCGCTTGATGTTCTCCATATGCTTTTCGGCATACTTGAGGTCTTTCTGGAACTTTTTGTAGAACTCGGCCAGGGCGTCAGTCCACTTTTCTTTACCCTCTTCGATTTCGTCGAGTTCCTCTTCCAGCCGCGCCGTATATTGCACGTCGAAAATGTCGCGAAAGTTTTCCACCAGAAGATCGGTGACCACCAGGCCAATTTCGGTCGGCGTGAATTTGCCGCCGATCTTCTGCACGTATTGCCGCTCCTGAATGGTGGAAAGAATCGCTGAATACGTCGAAGGTCGGCCGATGCCGCGCTCTTCGAGCTCTTTTACCAGTGACGCTTCGTTGTAACGCGGCGGAGGCTCGGTGAAATGCTGCTCCGGCTTCAGTTCTTTCAGCGTGAGTTTCTGTCCGGCTTCGAGCGGGGGCAGCTTGTGCTTCAGTTCCTCGTCTTCCTCGTCCTTGCTCTCTTTCGATTCTTCATAAACCCGCAGAAAACCGTCGAACTTCAGCACCGACCCGGTTACCCGGAACCAGAACGGGTTACCATTCTTCGTTTTCGCGTCGATATCGACCGTGGTCTGGTCAAATACGGCAGGAGTGATCTGCGACGCGACAAACCGCTGCCAGACCAGCTTGTAAACTTTGTACTCATCTTCTTTTAAATACTGTTTGATGGAATCCGGATGTCGCATCGCCGACGTCGGACGAATGGCTTCGTGTGCCGCCTGCGCTTCCTTCTTCTCTTTATATGTGTTCGGAGTTTCCGGCAAATAGATCGGGCCGTATTCTCTGCCAACGTATTCGCGAACTTCGGCAATCGCCTCGGGCGCAACACGCGTCGAGTCGGTTCGCATATAAGTAATCAGGCCGACTTGCCCTTCTTCGCCAAGTTCCACTCCTTCGTACAGCCGTTGCGCGATCATCATGGTGCGCTTCACGCTGAAGCGCAACTTGCGCGAGGCGTCCTGTTGCAATTTGCTGGTGGTGAATGGGGGCGCGGCATTACGCCGGCGCTCTTTCTTGTCGACTGAGCGAACAACCCAATCAGCCGTTTCAAGAGCTGAACGGATCTTTTCCGCTGCTTCGCCGTCATTAATCTCAATCTTCTCTTCGCCCTTGCCTAAGAAACGCGCGTCGAATGCGGGAGGCTTGTTGGCGGCAAGATGCGCGTCGATCGTCCAGTATTCCTTCTTCTCGAATGCTTTGATCTCGCGCTCGCGCTCGACAATCAGACGCAGGGCAACGGTCTGCACCCGCCCAGCAGACAAGCCACGGCGAACTTTATCCCATAGCAGCGGCGAAACCTGATAACCAACCAAGCGATCGAGCACGCGCCGCGCCTGTTGCGCATCGACCAGATTCTGATCAATTGACCGCGGATGTTCAAAAGCCTGCTGCACCGCGCGTTTGGTGATTTCGTTGAAAGTCACGCGCTGAATACGCGGCTCACTATTGGCATCGGTTTTCTTCTTCTTTTTCTTTTTGCCGCTCCCGTTGCCGTCGAGTTCCTCGGCGAGATGAGCCGCGATCGCTTCGCCTTCTCGGTCCGGATCAGGTGCCAGGTAGATTGAGTCCACATGCGCGGCGGCCTTCTTTAATTTGGCAAGAACTTTTTCCTTGCCGGGAATCACGACATAATCAGTCGCGAAATTTTCGCGGATGTCGACGCCCAGCGTGCTCTTGGGTAAATCCTTCACGTGGCCGAGCGAGGCCTCGACAGAAAATCCCCTTCCCAGATATTTCTGGATGGTCTTCGCCTTGGCGGGCGATTCGACAATGACTAAACCCTTGGACAATGTTCCCTCAATTCTTTTCCGAAGCTAGCACGAATGGGCGGAAAGCAACAAGTAACCGAGATAAGGGTTTGGCTCTTGGCTGCTGGCTTTTGGCCGACAACTACACCGCAGCGGATCTTAGTCTTCGCGAGAGCGCGGACAACATCTTCATCACCCGCTCCGCGCGTGGGCTAAGATCGGAATACTGTTCGGGTGAAAGAAGCGCAAGGTCGTGCGCTAGCAGCAAGTGATAGGAAAGCTCCGAGCCAGATCCCATCGCGATCAGAACAAACCTCCCCATCTCTCCATCTGATCTGCGTCCACAGCCCTCGGCCAAGTTCGCCGCAATTGAAGCAGCCGCACGCCTTATCTGGCTTGTCAATCCAAACCGTTCCTCTTTAGGAAAGGATTGAGTGACCTTGTAGACCTCCAGCGTCAACGTATGCGCCTCGTCCCAAACTCGCAAATCTCTATAGTTCCTCACAGAACATCTCCTGAGACCGGAAACGACTTCAAGCTAAGAGCCAAAGGCCAATAGCTAAAAGCTTTTGACAAAATTCTTCCCCGGCATCTGCCGTACCTTGCCGGCCAGTTCCAGCTCAAACAAAGCCGCGAAGATTTCTGAAGACGACATTTCCGTCTCCAGCCGCTCAACGAGCTCATCGATGTGCGTGGGTTCGTCAGCCTTGAGCAGGCCCAGGATTCGCTTCTCGTGAGGAGGTAATCCGTCTTCCGGGAATAGAGATGACGTTGTGTGGTCCTGGGATTCACCTCCCATCTTGGGTGTCAACGCAAGTTTCACCTCTGGCGGCAAATCTTCCCACACGTCTTCCCACGTGGCCACCAGCTTCGCGCCCTGTTTTATCAGAGTGTTAGGCCCCCAGGAGTTTTTGTTCGTCACGTTACCAGGAACGGCGAAAACATCACGATTCTGCTCGAGTGCGCAACGCGCCGTGATGCGCGTTCCCGAATATTCTCCTGCTTCCACGACCAGCACGCCTACTGACATGCCACTCAGGATTCGATTACGAATCGGAAAATTTTGCGGTGCGGCGAAGGTGCCCAAAGAAAATTCGGAGATGATTGCGCCCCCAAGCGCCAAAATCTGCTCGGCCAGCCGCGAATTTTCCTTCGGATAAATGACGTCGACGCCCGTGCCAAATACCGCAATGGTCTTGCCTTTGGCCGAGATCGCGCCGCGATGGCTGGCTGTATCCACGCCGCGTGCCATGCCACTAATAATGACCAGCCCCTGGTTCGCCAGGTCGCAAGCCAGCCGTTCCGCCATTCCCGAACCGTAGGGAGTTGGATGCCGCGTGCCCACCATCGCAATTCCCGGCTGCGCGAGCAACTCTGCGTTTCCTCGCACATACAAGAGCAGCGGCGGATCATAAATCTCTTTCAGCCTTAGCGGATAAGCTGGATCGTCCAGTGAGACCAGGGTGATCTGCTGTGACGCTGCTTTGCCCATTTCCTCCCGCGCAAGCTCCGACGATCTTCCAGTCGCAATGGACTGTGCCGAAACCGCCTGAATGCCCGCGGCTTCGAGCTCCGTCAGCGACGCGCGAAAGACACCTTCCGGACCCCCGAAACGTTCCACCAGTTTTCGAGATTTCGTTGGGCCGAGTCCAGGCGTAAGGGTAAGCGCCAGCCACTGTAAAATGTGGGTAGCAGATGGGGATGGGGCAACAGCGGTGGTCATTTCTTGGCTCCGGTTTCTTGCACAATGGGGCGGACTCTAATCACTCGCTGAAGCCAAAGTCAAGGAAAGGCATCACAAATCCTTGTCAAAATCCTCTGCTAGAATCAAAACGGAATGCACGGTCTGCGGATTTCGGCTATTTCCTACCTCAACACGGCACCCCTCATGTGGAATTTCGAACACGGCGACGCCGGCCGAGATTTCCATATTTCCTATACGATTCCGTCGGCCTGCGCCCGCGCGCTGGACGAGGGAAGCGCCGATATCGGCATCATTCCCGCCGCTGCTTATGCGCAGATTCCTGACCTCATCATTTTGCCGGACGTAGCCATTGCTTCGCGCTGTCCCGTGCGTTCAATTCTGTTGGTGAGCAAAGTCCCGCTGGAAGAAATTCGCACCGTCGCCCTGGATACGTCTTCCATGACTTCGGTGGCGCTCACAAAAATATTGTTCGAAAAATGGCTGGGCGGCGGAAGGGAATTTAGTCCGATGGCGCCAAACCTCCCCCAAATGCTTGGCGCGTGTGATGCCGGGCTACTCATTGGCGATCCCGCGCTGCAAATTGATCGCTCGCGCTATTTCACCCTCGACCTCGCCGAAGAATGGATTCACCACACCGGCAAGCACTTCGTTTTTGCCTTCTGGGCAGTCCGCCGGAAGGCATTGCAGCACTTAAAGGAATCGCAGGATCTCGCCGCGATATTCCAGCGATCTCGCGATCACGGCCTTCAGCCATCGAGCATCAGTCAGATTGCCCGCGAGTGGGGGCCGCGCCTCAATTTGTCGGAAAACGAAGTTCGTTCTTACCTGACCGAGAATATTTACTATCATCTCGATAAATCCTGCCGCGAAGGCTTGCAGCTCTTCTACCAGTACGCAGCTGAAATCGGCGCGCTGCCGAAGGCTCCTTCGCTGAAATTTCTGACGGCGAATGCGGCAACGCGCGAAACAAAGGCCGTTCCCGCAGTCTGAAAGTTCATCTAAGCCCAATGCTCGCGTACATTTATCCGCTGCTCGCAGCCACGATCTGGGACCACCTGCGCCACATGGGAGGTCCCGGCCTGATCTTGCTCGGACTCGTCGACAATTCGGTCATTCCGGTCACGGGCAGCATGGACGTGCTCTGCATCTGGCTCGCCGCCCGCCATCGCGAGCCCTGGCCTTACTACGCATTCATGGCCACGCTTGGCGCCCTCATCGGCGGCTACATTACTTACCTGCTCGCCCGCAAAGGCGGAGAAGAGGCCATGGAACGCAGGCTCTCAAAGAGAAAAGCGGATCAGGTCAGGCAAAGGTTTGAGCGGCGGGGATTTTTCGCGGTAGCCCTGCCCGCTGTGCTGCCGCCGCCATTTCCCATCGTTCCGTTTCTAATCGTCGCTGGAGCGTTGCAATACCCAAAGAAGAGGTTTCTGGGCGCACTGGCCGTCGGACGCGGAGTGCGCTATACGGTAGAAGCATTTTTGGGATTCCACTACGGCCGTCACATCCTGCGCTTTTTTTCGAAGTACTACGCGCCCGCACTCGCGATTCTGATCGGGATCGCAGTTCTGGGCAGCATTGTGACGCTGGTGGAGTATTTGAAGCACAGAAAGAGGGAAGTCCCGGCATAGCGGCTTTCCCCGTGTTCCTCTGTGTCCTCTATGTTTAAGCCAGTTACTCGAGGCAAGAAGGTCGGACTCTCAGCTAGAATAAAAAGTGCA
>JASIEN010000165.1 GCA_030045935.1 Candidatus Sulfotelmatobacter sp. | reverse complement strand
TTCGCCAGAAGTATCAATGCGACAGTCATACGCACAGGGTGGGCGCGGTCGCGATAAAAATATGCGGCAGCAAACACGAGCAGGGGCAGCAGGTTGTAAGAGCGGGCAACTACGGCGTACTGGTAAACGATGAAATAGGAAAACAACAGCAGGTAGGAGAGCGGCCGTGGAAAGGGAGCCTTCCAGAGAATGAGGGCCGCTCCTGCTGCGGCGCAGAGCACCCCAATCACCCCCAGCGACGCGTAGGGAAGGTGAAACCAGTGCTGGGCAATCCATAGAATGGTGTGCCACAGGCCGGGAGTTCCCTCGTAACGCAGTTCATGAAACCAGATAGTGCGCAGATCAAGATCGCGCGCGATCAGCCATGCCTGGGCTTCATCCGCCCACTTCTCGTGATAGCCAAGGATGAAGCCGACAACTACCACCCACAAGCCAAATACGCCGAGATCCACAATTTTCCACCAAGGGTTGGAGGAGTGGGTGAAAGATGGAGACACGCCGCTCGAAGTGCCATGTGCAGGGGCACCGAGATCGTGCGCAGTTTGCGCAGCGACAACATCGTCGGCCAGGTCGCGGACAAGGGTGGTGGTCTCGTCTGTCATGCTTCCTGCCTGTGGCGAATTGCCTACCGTTCGAGTGTGAGAGCGACCGGTTCACCCTGCGGCTGTAGTTGGGGCTTTGCCAAAGTCCGAAGCGGAACCTGCGTCTCGATTTCCGCAACCCGTCCGCCCGCCGCGCCCGATTCATGGTATTCGGCGTCCTGGTTGACCGCCCAAACATCGTAAATGCGTTCGTCAGCCAGGATGTTCCTGGCCGTGAGCATGGCCGTCATCATGGCGTGATCCTGATTGTTGTACTTGTGCATGCCATTGCGGCCCACCAGATGAAGCGTAGGGCAATTTTCATCCAGGGCTTGCCGAATCGTATCCACATGCTGCTGGTAGGCGTCGTCATAAACCGGATAAGCTTTGGGCTGCCGAATGACACAACCATCGACTACATCAGCTTCAGCCGCCAGATCGATCTTTTGGATTTCTTTCTTGGCCAGTTCGATCAGCTCATGATCGTTGCTGGTCCATAATCCATCGCCCTCGAAGCAGAAATACTCGAGACCGTAAGAGCAATAGTGCGGATCGGGGACCATCTCGGGCGACCACGATTTGTAATTTTGCACGCGGCCAACCTGCACGCTCGGGTCATGAATGTAAATCCAGTTGTCGGAAAAACGGCTGCTGTTATCGCGCACAATGAGTCCGACGGTCAAGAAATCGCGATAGCGCAATGAGCGAGCGGCCTCTTGTGCCGCTTCAGGGAGCGGTGGCTCGATTTGCGCGATGAGTTCACGAATAGGCATGGAAGAAACCAGGTGATCAGCGCGATATTCTTCCAGCTCGCCCTGCGTGTTACGGGCGGTCACGATCCAGAGATTGCGAGCGGAATCGAAGCGGCAGTTCGTCACTTTACGGCCCAATCTCACAACACCGCCCAGCCTGCCGATTTTTTCCGCACACGCCTCCCACATCATTCCCGGTCCCAGCCTCGGGTATCGAAAGGTGTCAATGAGAGTCTTGACCACCCGGGTGCGGTCCTTTGGTTTGCGCTTGGCGAGAAGAGCGTGCTTGATAGCAGACCCTAGCGATAGACCCTTGATTCGCTGCGCTGCCCAATCCGCCGAGATTTCGTTGCAAGCCATCCCCCATACCTTCTCAGTGTAGGTCTTGAAGAAGGTGCGGAAAAGCCGCCGGCCGAACTGGTTGGAAACCCACTCTCCAAAGGTCTTGGGATTTCTTGTTGGACTCACGCGCGCCCAGAGAAACGACAACACGCAAAGCACCGATTCAACGACTCCGAGCTTGGCCAGGGCCTCGAATGGTTTCAAAGGATAGGTATAAAACTTGCCATCATAGTAAATGCGCGATGACCGGGGACGCTGAAGCATGTCTGGGCCGGCGATCTCGGTCCAAAGATCTTCAACCTCGCGCGACTTTGAGAAAAACCTGTGGCCGCCAATATCAAGGCGGAAGCCTTTATAGTTGACAGTTCGGGAGATACCACCGACGTATTGCGGATCGCTCTCCAACACAACAACCGCGACATTCTGCTTCGCTAATTGGTAAGCGGCAGTCAACCCCGCCGGTCCCGCCCCGACGATTGCCGCCTTAAAAGACGTTGTCTCCATGGCTCGCAATCGGCTCCTTCCCGCAGATCCCAGTTAACCCCTTTCTCCAAAGAGGCAATCGTCGCACCAATCTTACTTCTCGGATAAGTGCCGTTTATACAATGACTTACATGACCGGAGGGAGCCCAAAAATGCGGCTGCTGGGGCAAAACGCGCTCAGTGGAGCGGAATGACGCGACCCGTAGGCGAAGTGTCTTCCTTATGCGCTGCGAGAACGGGAATTGTTTGGGGTGATGTTTGTTACAGATTACAAAGGTATTACATTCGCCGCGATTACGATCGCACCAGTGCTTTCATAGCATCGGCGCTGTTCGATTTCCTGGCTCGGCTCGGTCAGCGATGCGCTTCCTGAAGCTCGGTAGATTTTAATTGTTCGTCGATGTGGCGCTGGATGCGATCCCACTCCGACCGCAGGATCATTTCCTTAATGCTGAATTTGCTCTCGCGCTTGGAATCGTCGAGGCGTACCGCGATTTCGTTACGATGCATGCGAAAGTCGATTACGTCCGCCAATGGGATCAGTTGATTCGACGATCTTCCGGCGATAATGTAGACCACTTTGTCGGAGACTAGTGTGAACTCGGGGCAGGCCTCCACGCCCATCGGCACAACCGGTGCACCGAAGTTCGCCATGAAGCCGTGAACGATGGCGGGGCAGTCACCCATTTTCATGCGAACGACGGTTCCGTGCTGATAGATTCCCAGCTGTTGGGCGAAAACCGGCGACAGAGTGAGCGAAAACAAAATGACGCCGAAGATACGTCTCATATGCCTCCTGTTACGGGACGCTGGTCCAGTAGTAATAACCGCTGTGGCAATGGAACTGTAAAGCCGGGTTGTGCCGGGGAAGAATTCGCAGTGCATGAAAGCCAATGGTTCGGCGGGGCAGAGCGTACGTGACCACGTAGGAGGCTCGCAAATCTTCGAGGGCTGTTTGCAACGCATTCATGGCATCCTCGCCAGTGGAAAAGTATCTTCCTCCTGTGGCCTCGGCCATCTGCCGCAAGGTAACGCTGCCAGGAGAATCATTCCGGTTCCCATCCCTCTCGGTCGTGCTGATCACATTCAGATCGACGGTATAAAGCAAGGCGCCGGCGGCAGTGACGGCCTGCAGCGCATCGCGTGCCGATGTCCTGCTGATCGTATCGTCGCCATCGGAAAACAAAAGCACGACCGGCCTCGCACCAGGCATGTGCAGATTGGCAATAAACTCTGCGCTGTATTTCAGAGCGTCGTAGAGAGGAGTCGCTCCAGAGGTCTGCATCCCGAGGAGCCTTCTGGTAGCGTCAGTACTACCGCAGTCACCAGAGCAGAGTAAAGTCTCCTGCAGACCGGAGAATGACACCACCGAAATCCTGCCCGCCCCTGACGATTGTGCGATAAGGGAAAGAACATCTCTCTTCACAGAATTCAGGCGGCCCGTAACGGATTCGCTGGTGTCGACCAGGATCACCACGTCGAGTGCAGTCTCCTCAGAGCGGGTCAGGGCGCGAAATTCGCGTACGACGATGTCGTCATCAATGACGGCGAAATCGTCTTTGCTTACGACATCTACCGGATGATTTCTCTCGTCGGTGGTAAAGAAGGTAAGCCGCACCTCGGAGGTCGAGGCGCGATACGGCGCATTCGCCGCTTCATTTTCATCGCCCGCACGAATTATTGGAGGAGATAACAGCAATAAGACCGCGCATAGACCACTGTTTCGGAGAGACAGCATGGCCGCTGAAAATCAGATCGGCAGGGGGGTGTCGAACCTTAGCGCTCAAAGGTAGAGCTGGCGTTACGAATGTCACGCATGCGGGATGGAACGAACGTTACAGGAAGGGCACGAACCGAAGGCGCAAGCGCAAAGGCATGCGTCGGCTGATGAACTTCTCAGAAAAACTTGGAACCGGATGGCAATCTGGAACACAGGAGACGGTGTGGATATTTCACGGCGGATGAGATTCATTT
>JASIEN010000164.1 GCA_030045935.1 Candidatus Sulfotelmatobacter sp. | reverse complement strand
AGCCGCGCAGCAGGCCGAACAGGCGGCCCTGGCATCGGCAGAGGCGCAGGCAAACGATCTGCTCAAGCAGATTCGCGCGGGCGCGAGCTTTGAGGATATTGCCAAGAAGTTTTCTGAGGGACCTTCTGCCGCGCAAGGTGGCGATCTCGGAGCTTTCAAACGTGGAACACTGGCCAAGGAATTGGAAGACCGGACTTTCGCGATGAAAGTTGGTGATGTGACCGATGTTATCCGGACAAAACAGGGATATGTGATCTTGAAGGTCACGAACCATCAAATGGCCGGGATCCCGCCGCTGAAGGATGTCGAGCCGCGCGTCATGGACGCGCTCTATTACCAGAAGCTGCAGCCGGCTCTGCGTGCTTATCTGACCAAGCTCAGAGAAGACGCATACATTTACACCAAAGAAGGTTTTGTCGATTCGGGAGCCAGTCCGAACGAAACCCGGCCGATCGAGGTCAGCACTCCGAAGGCTGACGATGCCAAGAAGCTGAAGAAGAAAAAAAAGCTCGGCGTTCTCTAGCCCGGGCCGGTCGTAGAGCGGTGTTTCTATCCTTATCTCTGCGTGGCCAGGCTTTTCTGATTTACACTGATTTGCAGCATGAAAGAGTTCTACATCTGTGACTGCACGCGCCACGAGAACAAGGTCATTACCTCCACGTTCGTGGTGGTCAGCAAGCAGATCAAACCCAAAAAAACCGGAGAGCCCTACCTGGCGCTGGTCCTCGGCGACCGCAGCGGCCAACTTGAGGGCAAGATGTGGGACAACGTCGAGGACGTGCTCAATGCCTTCGATCAGGATGACTTTGTCAAGGTCAAAGGGCTGCTGAATAAGTACAAGAACCGGTTCCAGATCACCATCCACAAGCTGCGCACGCTGGGCGAATCGGAGATCGAGTTCTCGGACTACCTGCCCAAAACGACGAAAGACATCGATGAGTTGTGGCTGACGCTGGGTAATTTTGTCAGCTCGTTTGAAAACTCATATTTAAAGTCGCTGGTACAGGCGTTCATGGCTGATCCGCAGATTGCACTGGCGTACCGCAACGCTCCCGCGGCCAAGAGCCTGCACCATGCATGTATTGGAGGATTGCTCGAACACGTGGTTTCGTTGTTTCGATCCTGCGATCTGGTCTGCCGGAACTATCCGCAGGTCAATCGCGATCTCCTGCTGACCGGGGCGTTTCTTCACGATATCGGGAAGATTCACGAGCTTACCTATAATCGCTCGTTCTCTTACACCACGCGAGGGCAGCTTCTGGGGCACATGATTATCGAACTTGAAATGTTGCAGGAAAAAATCGCTCTGGTACCGGGATTTCCCGGGGAGCTTAAGACATTGATCGAACATTTGATCATCAGCCACCATGGAGAATATGAGTTCGGGTCGCCGAAACTGCCAATGTTCGCCGAAGCTCTGGTGCTGCATTACCTCGATGATCTTGATTCCAAGATGGAGGCGATGCGCGCGCACTTTGAGCGCGAAGCTGATCTGGAAAGTCCGTGGACGAGCTATAACGCCTCACTTGGGCGGCCGCTGCTCAACAGCGCGAAGTTTCTTGCAACGAAAGCGGCGCCCTTTGCGGAAGCTTCTACTCCGACTAATGGAAATGCAGCCCCTGTTGTGCAACCCTCGACCGCTGTTGCAAAGACTGGCGACAAGCTCACAAGGGTTGAAGAGACTCCGGAAGAAGTGCCGCTTTTCCCTGGACTGAAGTCTTAGTTCCTAGAGAAAGTTCTTCCCACCATGCTCGATTTCACACGATTCGAAATCCTGACCTTCGACTGCTACGGCACGCTGATCAACTGGGAGGATGGGATTCTTGGATGCCTGCGGAACATACTGAAATCCCATCACATGAATCTCCATGACGCTGCAATCCTGGAGCTGTACGGGGAGTTTGAAGCCAAGGCAGAGAGTGGCGCGTATCGCCGTTACCGGGAGGTCCTCAACTCGGTCGTGAAGCAGTTTGGAGAAAGGCTCGGATTCACTCCCTCAGATGAGCAGGTTCGCTCACTGGCGGAGTCGTTGCCGAAGTGGAAGCCCTGGCCCGATACGGTGAGCGCCCTACAGGAGCTGCAAAGGTGCTTTCGGCTGGCGATCATTTCGAATGTTGATGATGATCTTTTCGCTGGGACACAAGCCCAGCTTGGAGTGAAATTTGGCCAAGTCATAACGGCTCAGCAGGCGCGAGCTTACAAACCATCGTTCAAAATCTTTGAAATGGCGTTGGGCCGCATCCAAGTTCCCGCGCACCGGATTCTGCACGTCGGCCAAAGTCTCTATCACGATGTGATCCCGGCGCAGTCTCTGGGACTTTCCACCGTTTGGGTGAATCGTCCATCGGCACGATCGGGAATAGGTGCGGTGAAAGCGGCCGAGGGGAATCCGGATTTGCAGGTTTCCAGCCTGAAAGAGTTGGCAGCCGCTGCGCGGGCGTGACCGCCTGCTGGATGGTTATAGAACTGAAGGGATATGAGCGGAGCCCTTTCGGGACGGACGTTATTGTTTGGCAGCGTCCTGAGAAAGGGCCGTACGCGATTCAAGCCGATCCTTGCGAGTTACGGAAAAACAGAATGTTCGACATACCATGTTTAGAAGCTCTCTGAGAATTACTGGCTAGTGCGCTACTCAAAGTAGCGCACTACCGATTACTGAGAAGGATTGAACACGCCGCCGGAGTGCTGATCTAATTCACATTTAGATCAGCGCCGCCGCCGGCATCGTTTACGGGGAAAAAATGCTGCGTGGTAAACTGAATGGCGGCCCGCCGGAGAGGTGGCAGAGTGGCCGAATGCGGCGGTTTGCTAAACCGTTGTACGGGCTAACACCTGTACCGAGGGTTCGAATCCCTCCCTCTCCGCCACTCCTTTCGAATCTTGTACTTGAAACCAAGACTGATTCCAAGTTGAATCGGGGGTATGGCCCTCCATTCATCCGCTGATTGTGTAGTTCAAAGTCGAGGTCGACTGCACCAAACCCGAGACTTCGGTCTCCAAAGCATCGAGATGCTGGAGCCCTGCTTCAACGGCCGGTTCTCCTTCTTCTCGTACCTTGCGCGCTCGTACCAATGCCTCTTCGGCGATCCAGCTTACCTCGTGAAGGAGTTTACGGATATCCACTTCCAGCCGGCTTCGACTTTCTTGCACCCGATTGAGGATGTCACTCTGTACGCGGGTACTGTTGGTCTCAATCAGCCGCACAAGGAACTGGCGCGCATCGTTTTGAATCAGTTTTCTGGCACCGACGAGCGGAAGAAGCACGTCGGCGAGCCAGCGCAGAGGAGAAGCCGGTTGCACCAGCTCGATGAACTCCATGAACGTGAACTGCGAGCGAACACGAAAGCCCGCCTCAGGATCGAGTGCGTGCGGCATTCGCTCCAGCTCCGGAATGCCGGCTCCCGCCAGTTTTCGTAAGAAATCGTTCCCCACCTCCACAAAGCGCGTGGCAGCACGCCGGTATTGCCTTTCGGCCTCCTGCTGCTCAGGCTTCAACCAAAGCGTGACGTTGTGGTGTGCGATCTGCCGAGCGGCCTCCATAATGTGACGCCGGTATGACGGCCCAAACCCGCGCGGAGTTGAGCGGATAACCTCCTCAAACTGCTCGTTCGCTTTAGGTAGAACGGAGTCCACAAACGCTTTATGCCGGTCGACAAAAAGGTCGGAAAGCCGCTGCTGCTCAGCCAGAAAAAGAAAGCTGAGCTCATGCATAGACCGTTCCGCCTCGGCGATCGTCTGCTTCATTACCGTGACCCGGCGCTCGGACTCTTCGATGGGGCGCCGAAGTGCATCACGCTGCTCAGCTATGATTGCCAGCAGTTGCTCGCTCAGACGCTCAAGGCCCCGCTCACACGCTGCGAACACTAATTCCCGTCCCGAGTCATCGACCAGGCGTTGAAGTGCGTGAACGAGTTTTCTCCAGTCACGTTCCGGACCACGGTTCTCGACCCGCTCCTGTGCACTGACTTCGAAAACCGGACTGACTTCCCGCTGGAGTCTCTTATGCAGCAGCTGTCGGATGAATTTCGAGGCAGCCTCTCGTTCTGCGTCCGTTGTCCGGTCAGCCTTGTTAAGAACGAGTATCAATCCTTGAACCTGCTTGCCTACGGCTTCGACAAGCGACAACTCTTCTCCCGCTAATGGCGGATCTGCGCCAACCACTAGGAGCGCGGCATCAATATGCGGTATGAACGCCCGAGTAGCGGCTGTGTTGCCGGTGAACACCGATCCCAGACCCGGCGTATCGACGATGCACAATCCCGAAGACAGCAACAGGCTGGAAACAAATACTTCTGCTCCCTGCACGCCTTTTTGGTTCTCGGGGTTCAGTTCTTCGGTGACATACTGCTTCAGATCCGAAACCGGAATGTCCTTCCACGCGCCTTCCCGCGTACGAATGCGGGCTTTTGTCCTATTACCGAATCGAACCACCGTCGGCACTGTAGTCACAGGAACAAAACCTGTGGGAAGGATCGATTGGCCAATCAGCGCGTTAATGAGTGTCGATTTGCCTCGTTTGAATTGACCGACACAGGCGACGTAGAAACGCCCCTCCGACACGCGGGTTGCCAGTTCCCGCAATTCCACTGACAGTTCGTCAGCGCCCAACTCTTCCGCAAGGGTTGCCAAGCGCAACAAACGACCTGCCCCGTCCGGCGCAGCCGGCGCGGTGGCAATGGCGTCCGTCGCGTTCGCTTCTGCTATCGGCCCCTGATCTGGGTTCAGCTTCATCTCGGCGTGCTCGTTGCCTAGGCGAGGGAGCGCACTCCTTCCTGATGCACATAGCGGATGACTTCTACTTCAGACATTGCAATCAGTCCTTCGTCGACCATCTCGTCGAGCGCGGGAATTAGAGTTTTGATCTTTTCCTCGGTGTCTACAACGGAAACCATAATGGGTCGATCCGAAGAACGAAGGAGATGCCGCTTGTGTATGAGAGTACTGGCTCCGTATCCTTCGATGCCACGGAAAACGGTTGCGCCGGCAATATCCAATTCGCGGCACTTCATCACGATAGCTTCATAGAGCGGTTTCTCGTGCCACTTATCATCTTCCCCGAAGTGGATGCGCAACATCTTGGCTTTTCCTTCCAGTCTCATATTCGTGTCTCCTGGCGCCGTTCGGCTTTCTCGTAGTTATGGGTGTACTTCACAATGTCCACGTTCGACAGCACGACAAGTCCCTGTTGCACCATTTCATCGAGGATGGGCATGAACGCTTGCAGCTTCTCTTCCGTGTCCACTACAGATAGCAGGATGGGACGGTCATGCGAGAGGCTGAGCTTGGCGTCCCTGTGAATTCGCCGATTGGCACCGTAACCCAGAATGCCGCGGTAGACGGTAACCCCCGCGATGTCATGAGCGCGAAGACCGCTCACGATCGCCTCATAGAGTGGTTGACCATTCCACTTGTCGTTCTCCCCGATGTAGATACGCATCATCTTGGCCTTGCTCTCTCGCTTCAAAGGAAGAGATTCAGGCACGGGCTGTTTCTGCTTTTTTTCGGCGGGCTTTACGATCGTCGTGTCCTGCATTTCGATCAGCCCGGTCCCGACCATTACCTCCAACTTGGGAAGGAGTTCTTCTACCTTTTCAGCGGTCTCGATGAACTCGACCTTCACAGGCAACTTTGTGGCGAGATCGACGAATCGATCTGTATGCAGATGATGGTCGGCACCGAAACCGGCAATCCCGCGAGTCACGGTTGCGCCCGAGACGCCATGAAAGAACAGAAAATCCAGAATCGCAGCATAGGCAGAAGCACCGTGATATTTCTGGTCCTCTGCGACGTAAACTCCAACTTTCTTACCTGGCCCGGGTGTAAGCACATTCTCCTCCGCGCATTAGAGTCCTAGAGTCCTTCCTAGCCGACCTAAAATGCATCGGCGCACCTTTATGAGCGAACGTTTGATGGGCGATGCAGAAGCGATTTCGGGAGTGAAGCTTTGTTTTCCGCAGGGGCTAGAGCCCGGATTGTTGATGGATATTGAGCGGCACGGCCAAAGCCGTACCCTTTCCAGCGATCCGTGGGATAGTAGCAGTGGCCTCTCACGGGATTGCCCTCCCCGCCATCACTCCTCCCCACACCGCGATAAATCCAACGCAGACGCTGAGCGCGACATACAGGAGTCCCAAACCAAGCTGGCCATCCTGGATGGTACGCAGCGTCTCGTACTCAAAGCTCGAAAATGTCGTGTATCCCCCAATAAAACCAATGGGAATGAGATATCGCCAATTCGGGCTCCATTGCGTCTTGGCCGTCAACAACGCCAATATGAAACCAATCAGAAATGAGCCGGTCACATTGATCACCAAGGTTCCGTAGGGAAATCGGGTCCCCATTTTTCCCCCGACATAGGTACCGAGCCAAAAACGCAGGATAGAACCAAGGCACCCTCCCACCCCAACCATGACGTATTTCAGCAAGTCGCTGTATTCCTTTCTATCGTGTCGTGCACTCAGCCAGATAATGGTGAAATTGTCTGATCAGTTTTTGCAGGTCCGTGGCAATTTTATCCAGTTCCTCCGCGGCCGCAGGAGATATTTCGCCATAGCCCCGCATATACCTGGGTCTCAACTCTTCGGCAGCAATATCGACGAAGGTGAGGTGAGAAAGCAGAGTTCGCGAGACTGGGACATCGGCAGGCGGCCGCGCGATGTCCTGGCGATCCAACACTTGCACCAACTGTGCTCGAATCCGGCCAATGTAATCTTCAATGATCCGGCCTTGCTCCGGGCCTAAGTCAAGAGCATATTGTGGAAATGCCAGCCTGGAAGCTGAGACGTTCAGAGCGCTCTCCATCTCGCCTAGAAGTTTGTCGATGTGGCGACAGGTCACACTAAGCCGCCGCTCGTGATTGGAATTGAGAGCGTTCGACCGATCCGTCATTGGATAAGTCCACCGTTCATGCGAAAGTCGATATACAACGGCGATATCTTGATGTGTTGATCTGAACGGTACTTTGGATACCGCGCCATATCGATCATCGTGATAAGCGCTCCCGGATTTCCTTCGCTGAACTTAAGTACCTTGTTCAGGAACTCGGGTATGTTGGCGCCGGAAAGGCCGCGGCGCTTGATCATCTGGCAGGCAAACTGCTCTGCTGTGGCGTCGTCAAAATTTCGTATCTCACATTTCTGCGAGCGGTCTCCATAGAGAGGCTGAAGAAAGCCAGTATCTTCCATATGGCTGGAGCGGGCGACCACGCTGACAGGCGTCGATCCCCAACCCATGATTTCCCGAACCGCTGCTGCAAACGAGTATGAGGGGCGATTGAGGTGGTCGAGCACAATCGAGTACTCTCCCTCGCGCAAGGCGTCCACTACGATTCCTTTCAACGCGACCGCTGATTTCTTTGCGGTGTCGTCTTCGTCGCGGAAAGCATTCTTGGCCCGCGGACTGTCGAGTCGAAGCAATGCCAGAGCGAGCTTGCGAAGCACCACATTGATTGTTGCAGAATGATCGCAATAGAGAACGGTGCGGAACCCGGACATCACATCACGTAGCAGCAAGGTCTTGCCGACCCCCGAGGAACCAAAAATGAGGGACGGGCGCCGTTTCGCGAGGAACTGATTTATCCGCTGGCGCTCTTCCTGCCGATCGAAAATGAAATCTGACGTCACGCTGTGTCTTCGTGATTATTGCTAATGAACAACCATTACGGGACAGTGTGCATACCGCAACGTTCGCTCCGAGACCGAGCCCAACATCATCCTTGAGATCATCGAGCGCCCTCGCCTTCCCAGAATAATGAGATCGATGCCGTCGGCTTCCGCCCGGTGGATGATCTGTTCTGCTGGATGCCCGACTGCCGTTGCGGTTTGCACGTCAATATCATGTCCTTTCGCCTTCTCACGGATGTTCTTAAAAGCCTCCTCAAAATGCTCCTTGGCGTCGTCGAGCACGGCCTCCAATTCGACGGAGGTCGATGGCTCTGGCGGTCGGGCAACCGCGAAAATTAAAACACTCGCATCAATGCACTCCGCCAACGAGAACGCCACATCAACCGCCTTTTCCGACTCCTTCGAACCATCGTAGCCCACCAGCAAGCGGCGGAAGTGAGGATTGTGTCGTTTTCCGGTCATGCTCCCTCCTCGACCTGGGTCGAACGCACGGGCCGCGCCAACGCCGCCCGGTCATCGTTCTTCGATCGCAGTAAATGCCTAGGCATGAACCATGCGTTGGCAATCATAGTTGGTATTACGGCGCTACCAATCACAGTGGCAACAAGATGGGAATATTGCGCCTGGTCGATCACTCCGTGATTCAACCCGAACAATGCGGAAATGGTGCCGAAAGTAAGACCCGTGGACATCATCAACGTGAAATAGAGCCCCTCCTCGCGCTGATACTTAAATGTCTTGACGGTCGGGAACAGAGGAACAACCTTGGAGAGCATCTTCGCGAAAAACAGCGTCACGAAAATCAGCGGTGCCGCAACCAGCGCTGGCACTGAGACAAACGAACCCGCACGAATAAAGTAGAACGGAGTCAGCAGACCGAAGGTGAGGGTGCGCAAGCGTCGTACCAGAACGTGATCCTTGCCGACTGTACCCGCCAGAACCATGCCAATGATGTAGGCGGGAAGTACCGCTTCGCTTCCTGACCAAACCGCCAGTCCCCCCATCGCGAATAGAAGGAAGAGAAGATACTTTGCCTCCAACTCCGAGACCCGGCCGCCATAGAGCTTGAAGAACCACGGTGTGAGGAACGGCAGAATGGCAAAGACAACGACGCTCACGCCAACAAAGATCAGGGTCTTCACCGTAAATGGCGAGAAGATCAACCCTAGGGCAATCACCGTGCCCAGGTCATTGACGAAACAGGCCGCCAGGACTCCTTTTCCAAAATCCGTGACGTTAAAGCCCAGTTCCAGCATGACCGCATACACAACCGCTACTGAGGTTGTGGAGAGGGCTACGCCGGCCAGCCAACTCGACCGGACCGTCCAGTGCAGAATGAAGTGTGCAATGGCGGTGCATCCGATAAAGGGACCAAAGAAACCCACCAGCCCGATGACCGTGGCTTCCTTCCACTTCATGCGGAAGATTTGTGGATCAAGCTCGGCGCCGGCAAGAAAGGTGAGGACGATAGCGCCAGTACCGGCAAGAAATGTGACCCAGGGAGCCTTAGCGCCCAGCTCGCCGTGCATGAAGAAAGCGCCGATGATCAGCTGCGCGACCGTGCCAACAACGATTTCGCTCAGCGCAGTCGAAATCTTGAACCAGATGGCGACGAGCGTCGCGATAAGCGCCAGTCCCACCCACACCGCGGCGAGGACCCAGACATTCTCCATCGGGATACCTCTTCAGTTTCTTGGAATTCTTGCCGGGGCATGACTCCGCCGACAAGTCTCCGCTTGTCAGGAGTCATCAGCTGTACCCGGCTAAATGGTGGGAACAGCGGTTTCGGTGAACTCCTTCACCGTGAAATTCGTCCTTAGTACAGCAAAGACACTGGCCGAAGTCAACAGTACCTTCGGCTTCATTATCTCGTCACGAGCACTGGGCAGGGCGCATGAGCCAGAACATGCTCCGATACC
>JASIEN010000163.1 GCA_030045935.1 Candidatus Sulfotelmatobacter sp. | reverse complement strand
AGAAGACTGTTGTAGATGACACTGAGCCTCCCAAGAAGCCGCCCGTCAAGAAAAAACCGGTGGCGAAGAAACCGGCCGTGACACCGGCGAATACGCCACCTGCGCAGAATCAGCCGCAGCAAAATAAGCCCCAGTAATACAAGCTTCGGTTCTACGCTGTCGGACTCCAGCCAACTGACGCAAGAAGGCCAGCTGTTTGTCCCTTGATTATCCACGCTTTTCGCTCAAGCCGGTAGCTGAAGCCTGTAGGCCGAATCTGTTACTCTTCCTTTCGCATCCACTGAGCTTGGCATGCCGTCTCACGTCCACATTCCCGCCATTATTTTCGGAGTCATCATCATCTGGGTCGTGTTGCTGGATGCCTTCGAAACCGTCGTGCTGCCCCGGCGCGTAACCCGGCACTTCAAATTGACGGCCTGGTTTTACCGGCGTACGTGGATTCCCTGGAGAAAAATTGCCAGCAACATACAAACTCCCTCGCGCCGGCAAAGCTTCCTGGGTTACTTCGGGCCTCTGTCGGTTTTTCTACTGCTGGCTTTCTGGGCCTTCAATCTGATTCTCGGCTTCGCTCTTCTGCAATACGGGATCGGCGGCCACGAGCAACTGAGCAACGAGCCGATCACCTTCGGACGGCTTCTCTATCACAGCGGTGAAACCTTCTTCACGCTGGGTTATGGAGACATCGTGCCAACTTCCGCGGGAGCACGCGTGCTTTCGGTGCTGGAAGCGGGCATGGGCTTCGCCTTTCTTGGCGTCGTGATCGGATATTTGCCGGTTGTGTACGACTCGTTCTCACGCCGGGAAATTCAGATTTCCATGCTCGACGCCCGCGCCGGGTCGCCGCCGACCGCTGTCGAACTGCTGGTGAGGCTGACAGGAAAATCGGACGAGCCCGGTGTTAATCAGCTGGTTCTCGATCAAATTTTACGCGATTGGGAGCGCTGGTCTACCGAACTGCTCGAAAGCCACATTTCCTATCCTGTTCTCAGCTTCTTTCGCTCACAGCACAACAACCAGTCGTGGCTGGCTGCGCTCCAGACCATGCTCGACGTTACATCGTTGCTTCTTACCGGAATCGAAGGAATTCAACCGGGCCAGGCGAAGCTTACCTTTGCCATGGCGCGCCACGCCGCTGTCGACCTGGCGCAGGTGGTCAACGCCCGTTATGATCCAAACGCGCCTGAGCGCCTTTCCGACGCCGACTTCCAGACTATGCTCGAGACGCTGGCCACGGCGGGATTGAAACTGCGCAACACCGAGGAGTCCCGGCAGAAACTCACCAGACTGCGCTCGATGTACGAACCCTACGTGAGCGCGATGGCAGGTCATCTGCTGATCGATCTGCCGCCCTGGCAAAATGCGACAAAAGCTCACGATGACTGGCAAGCCGGCCCGTGGGACCGGCTGATCCAAGCCAAGGGACTTGCGATTCTCGGCCAAAAGCCTGTCTGGCCGCGGGCAATTGATGATCATTTCTGAGCAGCGCTGATGAAAACATTTCCGGCCATTTCAGTTTCTTCTTCCAGTCCGAGAGCAGACCGTGAGAGCGTGCTAACATCCTGTGTTCTCGCCCACACATGAAGAACATCGGTGAAAACGTAGTCCGCATCGAGGCGGATGCGCTGCGGGCTCTGGCCGATCGTCTCGCCGGCCCCATGGCCGCAGTTTTTCAACGGGCAATCGATCTGCTGTTTTCGTGTTTGGGAAGAGTAGTGGTCACAGGAATGGGCAAGAGTGGCCTGATCGCGCGCAAAATCGCTGCCACATTGAGTTCGACAGGAACGCCGGCATTGTATTTGCACCCTGTAGAGGCACTGCATGGTGATCTGGGAATGATCGTCAGAGGCGATGTCGTTTTGGCGCTCTCGGCCTCTGGAGAATCCGAGGAAATTCTCGCGCTGCTGGCCACGATAAAGCGCTTGCAGGTGCCGCTGATTGCGATGACGGGAGATGAGACAGGTTCGTCTGAAGATCCGAGGAGCAGACGTCGGCAGGCAGGCAGGGGTGCCCGCCCCACACGCGTAATCTCTACTCTGGCGGCTGCGGCCGATGTAGCGCTGGATTGTTCCATCACTCAAGAGGCGTGCTCGCTGGGACTGGCGCCAACCGCATCTACCACGACGATGCTGGCGCTCGGCGACGCCCTCGCTGTTACCTTGAGCCACAAGCGCGGCTTTAAGGAAGAAGATTTCGCCAACCTGCATCCTGGGGGAAAACTCGGCAAAAGGCTTGCGCGGGTGGAATCCCTCATGCACACGGGCGACGCGCTTCCTTGTGTTCCTCCGGGCACAAAGATGCCGGACGTGATTTACGAAATGTCGCGCAAGAAACTGGGAGTGGCCGCCGTGATTGAAGGCAGGAAATTGGTTGGGGTGATCAGCGATGGCGATCTCCGCCGGCTATTGGAGGGGCGCGGCAAGGACGCCATGGATTTGACCGCAGGCGAAGCTATGACTCGCAACCCGAAGACAATTGCGGCCGATGAATTTGCGGCCAGCGCCCTGGCGCTGATGGAAGAGAAAAAAATCACCTCCCTGATGGTCGTGGATGCAAAGGGCAGGCTGGAGGGCATCGTTCACCTGCACGATTTGTGGAGCACAGGACTGATATAGAGTTACCGTAACCGCGCTACAATCAGTTGTATGTACCATTACGATCCCAGCACGGCATTAGAAGAACTGACGGAAGATGCAACGCTGCCCAATCCTGTTCACGTGCGCGACATGATGCTGCGCAAGCATCTGACGGCTGATAAATCGCTCGAGCTGAATCGGCTGTTTCTCGAATATTAGAAGTTTTTCGGTGAAGCACAAAAGCTCGGCAAGGAGATTCTCAGGCAGTTGACCGCATAAGCCATGTAGGACGCACGCCTTCGTCCGCCAGGCCTTATTTCTTGCGCCGGTTGTTACGCAGCGCGTCCATCATTGCGGCTATGCGCTTCTCGCGGGTTTCCGGCCGTTTCGCGCCATCGATTTCCCGCACATACTCTTTCTGGTGAGTGAATGAGAGTTTGCCCCAGAACTCTTTGGCTTTGGGATCGCTGTTGATGATTTTTTTCAGGTAAGTGGGGACCTCGACCGTGCGCTTTTCTTCGTCGAGTTCCAGGACAACGCTGACCGTATCGCCGGCTTTGCACTTCGCACCGGCGCGCATTTGCGCGTTAACTGCCATCATGTGGCCGCCGCCCATGTTCATCAGTGAACTGCGGAAAGGGAAGCCGTTGATCGTGCCCTTCACTGGCACGCGGCCTCTGCGCTGAAAGACTTCAACAACATCGAACGGCGGCTTAATCCCGGCGGCGTCGATACTTTCGTGGCCGATGACCTTGGTGGTGAATTTGTGTTGGGGCATGATTTGTTCCTGGGGTGGATGGTGATCCCTTTCGCGCCTTTCGGGGCATGGCCCTGGGATTCTGTGTGCTCCCACAGCTTACGCTGTGGAGTTCTCACGCTGCTTCGCGGCTTCAGGCAGGGGACTCTGCCACCTTTGCCGCCCCATACAACCCCGCATCACTGCCGAGTAGTGCGGGCGTAATGATCGTTTTGCCGGCGACAGCCGAATTGCCGCCCATGGCGGCCGACGGCGTCCGTCCCACCAACGAATCCCCCGGCGCCGTGGCCGCATACACCAGCGAACGCTCGCGCAGCTCTGCGAACATCTTCGGGGCAAACGCGTCCCACGCGCTGGAGACTCCGCCGCCGATCACATACATGTCGAGATTCAGAACGTTGATCAGGTCCGACAGCAGGATGCCGAGATAGTGCCCGAAGGTGTGAAATAGGCGGCGCGCAGGCTCGTCTCCCTGGAGGGCGAGATTGTAGATCGACTTCGCACCGAATTCCGGATCGGACGATGAAGCCTTGGCGAGTTCGGGTGCTTCCCCGTTGGCGATCGCCTCGCGCGCCATGCGCATGACTGCACTGGCGGAAGCGTATTGCTCGGCGCATCCTCGGCCGCCGCAACCGCAGGGATGGCCTTCCGGTTCGACCGTGACGTGGCCGAACTCGCCGGCCATGCCGTTCATCCCATGCCAGATTTTGCCACTCAAAACGATACCACCGCCGATGCCCGTGCCCAGCGTGACCGTAGCGGCGTTGGCGATGCCACGCGCGGCGCCGAGCCACTGCTCGCCAAGTGCGGCCGCGTTAGCGTCATTTTCCAGGACAACCGGCGCTTCGAGGCGGTGCTCGATTTCATTGCGCACAGGATAGTCTTCCCATCCCGGAAGGTTGGCCGACTTGCGCAACATACCGCTCGCCATATCGATGATGCCAGGAATCCCGATGCCCGCGCCCAGGAATTCTCCTTCGCTTTTGTATTTTGCTGACAGGCTCTTGATCGCTGCACACATTTCGTTGACGACCTGATCGCGTCCTTGAATGACTTTGACGCCAAGAGTGATTTTTTCCAGAAGCTTGCCTTCGCTGCTGACAGCGGCAATGCGCAGATTGGTGCCACCGAGGTCGACGCCGATGGAAAACGCAGGCATGAACGTTCAGTGGATTATAAGGCAATGATCAATGAGCAATGAGCAACTTGCTCTGAGGCTGCTCATCGCTCGTGCCCCGTTGCTTTCCGTTCAGGATCACTCCTACTTCTGGCATTTGGGACAAAAGTGGCTGCTGCGGCCGGCGATCACGATGCGTTTGATCGGCGTTTTGCACACCAGGCAGGGTTCGCCTTCGCGGCCGTAGACGCGGTGCTCGAGTTGGAACAAACCAGCTTCTCCAGTGGAGTCGACATAATCGGAGATGGACGAGCCGCCGGCAGCAATCGCCTCGTTCAGAACTTCCTTGAGGGCGGTTAAGAGTCTGACATACTGGTCGCGCGTGATCGTTGATGCACGGCGCCGGGGACGAATTCCCGCGCGGAACAGCGCTTCGTCGGCATAAATATTCCCGACTCCTCGCAGAAGTTTCTGATTCAACAGCGCACTTTTAATTGCGGTCTTGCGCCCGCGAAAAAGCGCAATAAAAGCTTCCAAATCGATCTCTAGTGGCTCGATTCCTCCGGCATCGAAGTTCTGTACCACGCTCAAGCGACCGAAGCGGCGGGGATCTACAAAACGCAGCTCCCTGCCTGAGGCCAGCTTGAAGATCGCGTGGGTATGTTTAGCAATTTCTGAGTCGGGATCACAAACTTGCAAACTGCCGGTCATGCCGAGGTGGACGATGAAGTGCGAAGTATTTTCCTGGGGTTGCGTTTTTGATGTCGAAGCGTCGTTTCTTTCGCGCCTTTGGTGCTGGTTCGGTTTTGGCTTATTACCCACGGCTTGCGCCGCGGGCTGCATGCTTTTGCCGCTTCGCCGCTGATTATCTTCAAGGTCGAAGAGGATATGTTTGCCCGCGCGGTGCACGGCCGCGATGCGGCTGTGCTCAAGGGCGGCGGCGATTTCTTGCGCGGGGGACTTCAGCGGCTCTGGCTTCTTTCCCAGCCAGACAGATTCGATCACGTCCCCCGTGACGCGCGCAGCTAGGCCGCGAACGATTGTTTCGACCTCGGGGAG
>JASIEN010000162.1 GCA_030045935.1 Candidatus Sulfotelmatobacter sp. | reverse complement strand
CTTTCGCGTCGTCGATCTTCTGCAAATTCAACAGCGCGATACCCTCATTCAAACGCGCGATCGCCAGCTGTGGATCAAGTTGCTGAGCTTGGCGAAAATTATTCAGCGCCTTTTCAAAAAGCTGCTGATTCATGTACGCGCAGCCGAAATTATTCAGCCGCGCTGCTTCAGTGGGGTCCGGCTTCGGCAAAGCTTGGGGAGCCGTCGCGAAAAGACCAAACGCGGCCAGAACTGCACCGGCCGCTACGATTGAGATTCTGGAAGTCATTTGAGTAAGGATTTAACCACAGAGGACACCGAGGAAAACAGGCGATTCGTGCGATCGATTGCTGCTACTTCGCTAACTTCAACGACGGTTTGTAGGGACGCACTCCCACAACCCCTTTGCCCTCCTCGACCGTAAGCGTCTGCTGCGATTTAACATTCGCGAGCCGGTCGACCTGCCCACTGGGCCATTCAATTTCGACTGCATCAGCCGACGTGTGCAGCCCCAACCCAAAAGTCAAAACCAGTTCGCTCTGCGAAAGATAACTCGAGCCCGAGCGCAACATCTTCGTCTGCTTGTCGGCGCCTGAGGTTATATGAACAACCGCTCCAATCCCGTCGCGATTTGATTTCGTCCCCGCCAGCTTGATCCGCAAACTGCGATCGCTCCCCTCTTCATTGTGAAATAAATAAGCCGGCCCGGAATTCGTCGTCAGCAGAACATCCAGAAAACCGTCGTTATCAATATCTGCATATGCCGCTCCCCGCGCCACTTTGGGCGCCTCGAAGGCCTTGCCCATTTTCGCCGTGACTTCCTCGAACTTGCCGCCCCCGAGATTGCGAAACAGATGCGGAGGCTCAGCATAGCTAACCCGCTTCTGCACCTTTTCGATCGCGTCTTCGATGTGTCCGTCGGCGACAAAAATATCTTCCCAGCCGTCGTTGTCATAATCGAAGAAAAAGCAACCGAAGCCTAGAGTCACCAGCGTCGCACGGCCTACTTCCGACTGCGGCGCTTCATCGACAAACAATCCGCTGCCTTCGTTGTGGTACAGCGAAAGCATCTGATTGGCAAAATTCGTAATGATTACGCTGGGGTGCCCGCTGCGGTCGTAATCAGCCGCATCCACACCCATGCCGGCGCGCGCGACGCCATCTTCACTGAATGCAATGCCCGAAGTTACGCCGCGTTCCTCGAATGTTCCGTTTTTTTTGTTGATGTAGAGCTTGTTCGGCTGCGTGTCGTTGGCGATGAGAATATCGGGCCAGCCGTCGCCGTTCGCGTCAAGAATGGTGATACCGAGACTCTTTGACGTGGGATCGCTCAATCCGGCCTTCTGCGTGGCATCTTCAAACCTGCCGCCGCCGAGGTTGTGCCAGAGCCGCACTGACGTGCCCTTGTACGACTCGGGAGTGCAGTACGATTTGTGCGCCCCATCGAGCGTGCAGTACAAGTCACCTTGCTCGCTCCACTGCACGTAATTCGCAACGACCAGATCGAGCTTGCCGTCGCGGTCGTAATCCACCCATGCCGCGCTGGTGGAAAATTCGTTTGGCCCCCACATGCCGGCATCTTTCGTCACATCCGTAAAAGTGCCGTTGCCGTTGTTATGAAAAAGATGATTTTGGCCGAGCGCGGTGATGAAGATGTCGTCGAAACCGTCGTTGTCATAGTCGCCGATGGCGATACCCATGCCGTACATTGGAATCGCTAGACCGGATTTTTGTGTAACGTCGGTGAATGTTCCATTGCCGTTGTTGTGATAAAGCTTCAGGGTGGTTGCGCCTGGTTTTCCTGAAACGCGAGGATGCCCCTCGAAGTCTTCGCCATTGATCAGAACAATATCGGGATACCCGTCATTATCGTAGTCGATAAAAGCGCATCCTGGGCCCATCGTTTCGGGCAGCCATTTCTTCCCGAACGCGCCGTTGTTGTGGGTAAACTTGATGCCGGCCTTTGCGGTGATATCGGAAAAATGAATCTGCTGCGCTGGGGCGACACTGGCCAAGAGCAAAATCCACCACAGAGAAACGGAGGCACGGAGGAAGATAAGAGCACGGTTTTCTCTGTGACCCTGTGTCTCTGTGCTGAATTGGTTTTGCAGAAGAGTTGTCACCGCGAAACCCCGGCAGCTGCACCTGGAGTTGGACGGTCGAGGCTGGCCGCCCCTACGCGATTGTCGAGGATTGGCAGCGGCACCGACAGGTGCTCATGGATCGCTTGCCGCTCGGTGTTGTCTTCTGGATGCATCTGCCGATACGGCCCCGTTATTGCCTGCGAGGATTCATCCGCTTTGAACCGCAAATAACGCGTCTTGTGCTCTACTGCCAATTTCTCGTTTCCGAGACCGCTGTAGCAAAGCATCAGATTGTAGTTCGCCTGCAAATCTTCCGGATCGATCTCCAGCACCGATTGCAGCACCTTCACTGCATCCCCATATTTGTGCTGCAGGAAAAGAATGCGTCCGTAATCGTTCAGCGCAACGCGATCGCGGGGATATTGATCCAGCACAATATGCAGTCGTTGGGCAGCGTCTTCGTATTTTCCATCGGCCCGCAGTACGCGCGCATAGAAATAATTTGCGCGCGCCAGCTTTGGAGACAACACCAACGCCTTCTCCAGCACGGCTCGAGCCCGCTCCATGTCCCCTTCCTGCACGGCGGCACGTCCAATATTCACCCATCCATCTGGATTATCAGGATCGGCTTCTGTTACTTTTTCAAACGCCACAGTTGCTGTTTTCAAATCACCTTGCAAGAACAAGCCGATCCCGTAATCGTTCCAGCGCTGCCATTCTTCTTTTAGAGCGACGGTCTTCGGTGGGGGAAGCGTCGCATTGTGAGCGATGACCGGCAAAGTTACTTCATTTTCTGTGACGGCAACAATGGGCAGATCGGGAATTCTTTCCAGCTTTGCGGAAACTCCGTTCAACGACGCCGTAAACACCGTAGGCCGATCATCATAATCGGGCGTGACCGAGTGCGGCGAAGCCGGATCCGGCTGTCCAGCAAACGCCTCGTGCGTTCCGTACCAGGAAAATTTGCGATAGCAAAGCCGCGCATGAAGCGTAATCTTGTCCCCCGCATTCTCAGGTATGAACATTCGGTAATGAACAGTATCGGCAGCTCCGGGTGGGATCAGCCGCACATATACCACCGCCCGCGTCGCCCACGCATTTCGTTTGTTGATCGGATTTCCATGCGCATCGATCTGCAGCGAACGATAGAAGTGCGCGCCTTTTTCCACCGGGCCGTGACCGTTGTCTTCGACCATACCGCTCCAGAAAATCGTCTGGCCCTTATTGTCGACGGCTTTCAACTCAAGCCATGTATCGTACGCATCAACCGTGCCGCCGGGAAAAAAGTGGCCAACTTTTTTCGTGCGTACGACTACGTCCACGCGTACGGTGTCGCCGCGTCGCAGCGGCGGCAGAACCCGGTTGAGTGGCGCGCTTACCGGATTCGCCTCTCCCCCGACTC
>JASIEN010000161.1 GCA_030045935.1 Candidatus Sulfotelmatobacter sp. | reverse complement strand
AGGCCATAAACATATAGCCCAGCTGCGAAACGGTTGAATAGGCTAGAACCTTCTTGATGTCGGTTTGCGCGATGCCGATGGTTGCCGCGAAGAATGCGGTCAGTGTTCCGATAATGGCGACGACGGTCAGCGCGATTGGCGCCCGTTCGAAGATTACGTGCGAACGGGCCACCATGTACACGCCGGCTGTGACCATGGTCGCAGCATGAATTAAAGCTGAAACCGGCGTCGGGCCTTCCATGGCATCCGGCAACCACACGTAGAGCGGAATCTGAGCCGACTTTCCGCAGGCGCCCACCATGAGAAGAATGCCAATCGTAGTGAGCAGTCCCACGCCCGCGGTTTCGGGAGAAAAGGGTTTAACGGCGTCGAAAACTTGAGTGAAGTTGAGCGAACCGAAGTGCTTGATCAGCAGGAATAGCGCGATGAGGAACGCGAAGTCGCCGATGCGGTTCGCAATAAATGCTTTTTTCCCTGCCGACGCGGCTGAATCTTTCGTGAACCAGAACCCGATCAGCAGGTAAGATGCGAGTCCCACGCCTTCCCAGCCGATGAACATCTGCAAGTAATTTCCGGCCAGCACCAGCGTCAGCATGAAAAACATGAACAGGTTCAGATAGCTGAAGAAGCGGTAATAGCCCGGATCCTCCCACATGTAACCGACGGAATAAATGTGGATGAGGAAACCCACACCTGTGACGACCAGCAGCATTACAAGCGAAAGCTGGTCGAGGTAGAAGGTGAAGTCGACGGAGAACGTGCCGGAGCGGATCCAGTGCGCGAAGAATTCCTGATAGGGAAGAGATATGGACGAAAAATGAACGGCGACCCACAGTGCCCATGCGAACGCCGCGCCACTGAAAAAGAGGGCGATCGTAGTGATCGCTTTGCGCGAAGACTTCTTGCCGAAAAAGCCGTTGATCGCCGCACCTGCCAACGGCAGAACGGGAATCAGCCACAGATTCAGGTTTGAGTTCATAGCTTTAGCAGGTTCACCTGATCCACGTTCAAAGTTTCGCGGGTGCGGAACACTGCGATGATGATGGCGAGGCCGACTGCGGCCTCAGCTGCGGCAACCACCATTACAAAGAAAACGAAGACCTGACCGGCAAGCGCATGCCAGTGCGCGGCAAAGGCGACGAATGAAAGATTCACGCCGTTCAGCATCAACTCGATTGACATGAAGATGGTAATGATATTGCGCTTGATGAGAAATCCGATCACGCCGCAGGCAAAGAGAAATCCGCCAAGCAAAAGGTAATAGGACAAGGGCACCATCAGCGTGCCTTCCTCTCTGTGGCTTCCGGCTTAGTCGCCAAAACCACGGCTCCCATAATGGCAATGAGAACCAACACGGAGGTGACTTCAAATGGCAACAGAAAATCGTGAAACAGCAGATGCGCGATCTCTGTAGGAGGGCCGGGCAGAGCGCCGATCGGAACTGGCTCAGTGCCGGAGTGCCGCAGCACCACCCAGCCGGTAAGCACCGCTCCGGTCAGCACGCCGGGGACGCCAAAGAGGATGGCAACACGGCTGCCTTTTGTTTCTTCTTCCTCGCCTGCGTTCAGCAGCATGATGACAAAAACGAACAAGACCATAATCGCGCCGGCGTAGACAATCACCTGAATGGCGGCGACAAACTCGGCGCCGAGCAACAAATATTCGCCGGCGAGAGCTGCCATCACCGCGATCAGCGAGAGGGCGCTGTTGATCGGATGGCGCTGCACGAGCAGGTTGACCGCTCCCGCCACGCATATCGCCCCGAACAGGAGAAAGAGAATGAGGTGGAGACTCATAAGCCAGCGCTCAGTTCTTAGTGCTCAGTACGCAGAAAAACCAGTATCGACCATAGCCATAAAAGAATGCCGAGCTGAATCCAGTTGCGCTTTCATCACTGGCAACTAGGTACTGAGAATTTTGTTACCACACCACGGCAATTGCCGTCGCAACCAGATTCGCAATCGCGAGCGGCAGCAGGAACTTCCATCCAAACGACATCAGTTGATCATAGCGGAGGCGCGGTAACGTTCCGCGCACCCAGATATAGAGAAAAATGAAACACACTACTTTCACGGTGAACCAGAACACCGGCAGCAGCGCCTGCATCAACGGCGGACCAAACAAAGGCCCGTGCCATCCTCCAAAGAACAGCAGCGTGGCCAGGCAGCCAACCGTAATCATGTTCGCGTATTCGGCCATGAAGAAGGCGGCGAATTTCATAGCACTGTATTCAGTATGATATCCGGCGCCCAACTCGCCTTCGGCTTCCGGCAGATCGAAGGGAATGCGATTGGTTTCGGCGAATGCGGCTATCAGATAAACGAAGAAGCCGATGAATTGCCCGTGAAAGAAATTCCAACGGGGAATGAACCCCGCGAAGTGTCCCCCTTGCTGATCGACGATCGTGCGCAGGCTGAAGCTCCCGGATTGGATTAAGACTCCAACCAGGGAAAGCCCCAGCGCGATCTCATAACTGACCATCTGCGCGCTGGCCCGCAGTCCGCCGAGAAGAGAGTATTTATTGTTCGATGACCACCCCGCCAGAGCCACGCCATAGACGCCCATCGAAGTGATGCCCAGGATCAAGAGCAAGCCGATATTAACGTCAGTGATTTGCAGCGGGATGCTATAACCGCCAACGGTAATCGAATTTCCGAATGGGATCACCGAGATCGAAGTCAGGGCGAAGATCATGGCAATCATCGGAGCGGCCAAGAACAGTGGCCGGTACACGTGCGGGGGCGTCAGATCTTCTTTGAATATGAACTTCAGCCCGTCGGCCAGGGGTTGCAGCAGGCCAAACGGTCCAACGCGCGATGGGCCCCAGCGATTCTGGATACGCCCTACGACCTTGCGTTCCAGCCACACCGAGTAGGCGATCGCCGTAAGCAGGACGAACAGAACGATCACCGACTTGATCACCGAGGCGGCAATGAAGATGGGAATGGGCAAGTTCATTCGAGAAACTGGGTAACTCTGTAATTGAGTAATTTGGAAAACTTCCGTCGAAACGTTCAATCACTCAATTACAGAATTATCCAATTACTCAATTCCTCAATTTCCTTCAGTCTGCTGCGACTGCTGAATGCTTGGCCTCATGACTTTCGATGACTGACTGCAACGCTCGCGAATAGTGCCCGAGAGTGCCTGAGGTGAAAAGACTGTCGTTGGCCGCGGCGATCAGTTCCGACTTGTGCGCTACGCCGGCCCCAGCCTGCGCAAGCGAAGTATGCTGACTGTTTCCGGCCAGCAGATTCATGCGCGACACGTCGTAGCCGGGAACCAGCCGTTGAATTTCGTCGAGAATGGCCATGGGATCGAACGGGCTCATCTTTGGCTCCAACCCGCGCGCTTCCAGCCACACAGCATGGCGATCGGCCTCGCCCGATTCCGCTCCGCGCGACTGACCCATGTCCGCTTGCACGCCCCTGCCGCCGAAAGTCACGAGTTTGTGAACATTAAAACCCATTGCGTCCGCGACGCGAACGATGATTTCGAAATCAGTTTTCAAGCCGGTCACTTCGCCTGCCTTTTTTACTAGTTGCAGATCGCCGCATGTATTCGTGAATGTTCCGGACTTTTCGTAGGCATTGGCAGCCGGCAAAACTACGTCTGCGACCACTGCTGTTTCTGTAAGAAACATGTCTTGCACGACAACGAACGCATTGGAAAAGGCGAATGGATCGATATTCAGGCGGCCGATGGGATTCGAGCCAACGACATAAAGAGCTTTCAACGCACCCGATTTGCCTGCTTCAAGCATGCCGGGCAGGTCGAGCCCGACAGACTTCGGGACTCCGCCCCATTCGTGATGAAACTGGCTTGAGGCTCCTGCAACCGGGTGATATCCGGGCAGCAAATCGGGGTAAAGTCCCATGTCCGCTGCACCGCGCGAATTGGCATAGTCAGCGAGGCCAATGAACTTGGCGCCGGAAAGTGATGAACCAAACTTGACGACATTGCCGACGGCAGCACCGCGAATTTCCGATCCGAAGATGATGACCAGATTCTGCTCGGTTTTCAGTTTATCGCGCAGAGCGAGCCAGTCGCCTTTAGTACTCGAAGCCGAGACAAGCGCGTCGGCTGCGCTATTGTTGCCTGCCAGAAAATCAGCAAGCTGAGCTTCGGTTCCTGCCGGAATTTCCAGGAATTGCGTTGCCTGCCGCCGCAACTCGATCGGGTGCGAATTGATCACATACAGCCTGGCCTGATGCAGGCGAACATTGTTCCGAATCTGCCAGGCAAGCAGGGGGTGCTGCTCGGTTGGATCGTTGCCAATCAGCAGAATTGCTGGTGCGGTGAATACGTCGGCCATGCTCGCCGTCGCTCCAGTGTTGCCACGAAGCGCAGCCGCGAAGGCAGGGAAGTCGGCAGTGCGGTGATGGTCGATATTATTCGTGCCCAGCACCACGCGGGCAAACTTTGATAGCAGGTAGGCTTCCTCGTTGGTGATGCGATTCGAGCCAATCACTCCCAGCGCCTGGCCGCCTTCGCGATCGCGAATCTCAGCGAGCTTTTTTCCGACCAATGCCACGGCTTCAGCCCAACTGGCAGGAGTCAGCTTGCCGTCCTTGCGAATCAGCGGCTGCGTCAGCCGGCCTTGGTGATGAGCAAAGTCGAACGCGTAGCGGCCTTTGATGCAGAGGAAGTCGCCGTTGGTTCCGCTCTTGTCGCGGTTATCGCCGCGCACGATCTCCATGCCCGTATCCGCGCGCCGCACTCCCAGGGTGGTTTTGCAGCCATCGCCGCAATGCGTGCAGGTCGTTCCGACGTGCTTCATCTCCCAAGGACGAGTCTTGTAGCGGTACGCTCCAGAGGTCAGCGCGCCGACCGGGCAGATGTCGATGCACATGCCGCATTCTTCGCATTCGAGGTGATCTTCTTTATTAGGCGCGATAATCGAACTCACGCCGCGGCTCTGGACGCCCAGCGCCCACACATCCATCCCCTCACCGCACACGCGCACGCAGCGGTAGCAAAGAATGCAGCGCGGACGATCAAAGAAAACCACTGGCGACCATTGCTGCTCATCGCGGTGGTTCTTGGCCTCCATGAACTTAGACTCGGCGGCCCCGTAAGAGAAAGTCATGTCCTGAAGTTCGCACTCGCCGCCCGCATCGCAGACCGGGCAATCTAGCGGATGATTGCCGAGAAGCATCTCGAGCATCGACTTGCGCGCTTGTTTGACTTCCGGATTGTCTGTGGTGACGACCATTCCCTCGCTGACCACCGTAGTACAGGCGGTTTGCAGCTTGGGCATTTTTTCGATCTTGACCAGGCACATCCGGCAGGCACCCTGAAGGGAAAGATTCGGGTAATAGCAGAACGAGGGTA